>SBBU01000284.1 GCA_005239585.1 Planctomycetaceae bacterium | reverse complement strand
AATCCCATACCGTTCCCCTCCTTGTGACTCTGTCAACTTATCCTATTATCCTTGTTTTTTACCTGCCGTCAATTTTTTCCTATTGAGATAGGCTCTAAGGAGGATATCGCCGTGAAATTCTTTGCGGTCAACTTGACAAAGATTGCTTTGGTGACTAGAAACGGGTAATGAGGATACAACCGACTTTGTGCATGCGGCTAGGGCTCAAGGGGATTATTTGAACGACTTGAGGGCCTCTTCTCTGGTGTTTTTGAATGTAAATATTTGGCTGAGACCAAGGAGGTCGAAGACCTCGCGGACATTGGAACTGGGGTTCAGTATTATGATATCCCCGTTATTTTCCTGTGCTCTACCAACAGCTCCTATAAAAACACCGGCTCCAGCGCTCGAAATGTATTCAAGCTGAGATAGATCCACTATTACGCGATACATATTGAGGCTAAAGAGCTCTGAGACCGCTCTTTCAAAGTCTTCATAGGTATGGGCATCAAGGAAGCCTTTTACACCTATAAAGGCAACCCCGTTCTGTAATCTTTCCTTATGTATTTGAAAACCTGGCATATTCTTTGTTCCTGTTTGGGTTAACTTCTACCAACATATTTTATCAAAGTCAATTCATTTTTTGTACCTTTGTGGTACTTATATTTAACTTCATCCATTACCTGACGCATCAGAAATACGCCTAAACCCCTTGTTTTGCCCTCTTCTACGTGTTGGGTTATATTGATATCTGGATGGTTGTTTGGATTATAGAATTTACCTTCATCGCGGATTATGACTTTGCACATCGTATCACTGCACTCCACCTCGATTTCTATTGTGCCTTTCTCTTCTCTATTATATCCGTGTTCAATCACATTTGTAACAGCTTCATCAGTGGCAAGTATTATTTTATTTTCCTGCGGCGAGACAGGTTTGTGTTTTTTTATGATATCAGAGATAAAGTTACGTACAACTGTTAGTTGCTTGGTATCGTTTACTATAACCAACCTGTCTTTAGTAACTGTCATTGTGCTCTTCTAAAGGTCACTATTGTAATATCGTCATTTTGGGCCTCATCGTTTCTGTGTTCATCAAGATAGTTTACAATACCTTTAATAACTAATTCAGAGTTCTGTGCAGCTAGCCTTTGTACTCCCATGCAAAGCTTTTTCATGCCGAACATGTGTTTTGATCTGTCCATTTGCTCCGTGACCCCATCAGTATAGGCCACGATCCTATCGCCGCGTGCAAGTTGTATTTTAACTTCATTTAATGAGTGTTCAAATAAAGGTCCTGAATTAAATCCAAGTGCCATTCCGCTTGCATTAGAGAGTTCAACAGATTTTGACTGAGCTTTCCAAATAACGATAGGATTATGTCCTGCACTTGCTATCGTCAGTCTATGGGTTGATAAATCTAAAATCATATAGCATGCCGTTACAAACATTCCTTTTTTCATGTCTCGGGATAGGAGTTTGTTTACCTGAATGAGTGTGCTAACCGGGGATGTATTGCGTGTGGCTTCCATTCTGAGAAATGCCCTTGTCATAGACATGACAATCGAGGCAGGTACTCCTTTTCCGGAGACATCAGCTACTACTATTCCAATGAGATTATCACTTATCTGCAGAAAGTCATAATAATCCCCGCTTACTTCTTTACTCGCTCTGTATAGCGCATGGTTGTCATAACCGAGTATGCGAAAGTGGTCTTTGGGCAGCAGGTTATCCTGAATTTGTCTTGCTATCTGAAGTTCATTTTGCATTGATATCTGAGTAAGCTCATTTTCGTGGGCCAATTTTAGCAATCTTGTCATTTTGTTAAATGTTTGTGCGAGCACTCCTATCTCATCTGTGCTCGTAATACGGGCCTGGTATGCGAGGTTTCCTGATGAGACAATGTTAATATCATTCATCAATGTTTTTACGGGCTTTGTGATTATTGAAGAGATTAATAGGGCAATGATAATTCCGATTAGGATTGCAGCTCCAGCTAGGTACAGAATTGTCATGATGATTTGCTGCTGTGTTTTGGCTATATGTTCCTTGGAAAAAGTGACCCAGAATTTTAATTTGCCTTGAGGAGTCTCGACATCTTTCCAGAACACCCTTACCGCTTCGCTTTCGTAGGGCATGTCGCCACACTCAATTTGGCCGGGCCCGGGCTCATATATCCTTGCGCGCGTCCTGGGAGATGTTATTAAACTGCGCATTTTTTGATCATCTACATTTGATACAAAGTTTGCTCCTTGTTGAACAGCGATAATTTTTAAACCAAGATCTTTCTCAAGACCTGCGAAAGGAGGCTTTGCAGGCTTGGCTTGTATCATGTTAATCCATGTATTTGGATCTAGTGATGAAAGAGTCTGTATCAGTTTAATTCCCTTGTTGTCTATCTCTTCATTAAGGGTGTTTACCGTTGTATGAGTTACGGAGCCAAAAATCAGGCCTGTTGTGATTAATGTTACAAGGAGACAAGCAAGGGATATTTTTGCGAATAACGGAAATCCAATACGACGAAATGTGAGTATCTTTCTTGGCATATGGTGTGGTTGGGAGGCACCTTTAGCATGGTGTGGGATACCTTTTCTAACTTCCATGTCGTAAAAATTTAACCTAATTTTATAATCCTGTTCAATTTTAACAAGAACGGGATGTGTAGCAACTATTGCCTGCTAGTTCCAGCCTCAAGTAGGTAAATTATACCTGACAAAATAGTCAAAGCAACCATGACATAAACCAGTGCAACAACAGCCTGTTCGATTTGGGGATAAAAAGGGAGAAAAAGAAGAGATATGACACACAAGTTCTGACCAAGTGTTTTTAGCTTGCCCCACATGTTGGCCCCATGAACAGAACCCAAAGACCTGAGTTCTGTGATTAAAAGTTCACGTAATATTACGACAAGTACAATCCAGGGTACAATGATGTTAGACATTGGAATGGTTGCTATGAAATAGACTAGCGAACCTATGACGATGACCTTGTCAACTAGTGGGTCGAGTAGTGCCCCAGCCTTTGTAACCAGTCCAAGATTTCGTGCTACTAATCCATCGATGATGTCAGAAATTCCCATTATAACAAAAAGGATTATCGCGGGTGTAAACGAGTGAAGATGCAGACAGACAAAATAGGGGAGGGCGAGAATCAACCTCAAAAGAGTGATCTGATTTGGGAGTGTTAAGGGAATTCCAGCTATCAATTATGCAACCCCAACAAGGTCATAGCCTTTAAAACCTGTTATCTTTGAAGTTACAATCTCTCCGATCTGAATATTTCGGTTGTTGTTCGATTTTATGTATACACAGCAGTCTACATCTGGGGCATCGCCATAAGATCTTCCTTTAAGGTATTTGCCATCTTTTCCGTCTATGATTACTTGTATTTCTTTTCCCACAAGCATTTTAGATGTTTGTATCACTATTTCCTGCTGTAGCTGCATAATTCTGCTGTATCGTTCTACTTTGACTTGTTCAGGAATATGATCGTTCATTGTGTCTGCCGTTGTCCCTTCTTCTCTGGAATACATGAAGGTACCTAGCCGCTCAAATCTTAGGTTTTTAACATCTTCTACGAGTTGTTCAAAGTCTTCTTCTGTCTCACCGGGGAAACCGACGATCAAAGTAGTCCTTATGAAGATATTTGGGATTCTGGACCGAAGCTTTTCTATCAGAGAGCGCTGCCTTGACTCGGTAATTCCTCTTCTCATCAAACGCAGCATTCTTTCACTCGTATGTTGAATAGGCATATCTATGTATTTAACTACCTTTTCATTGGTGGCCATTGTTTCTATCAATCGATCTGTCATGAGGGTTGGATAACAGTATAAAAGTCTAATCCATCTAATACCGGAGACTAGGGCTAATTCATTTATCAGGTCAGGTAGAGCAAGTCTTCGATATATATCTAGTCCATACTCTGTCGTGTCTTGGGCTATCAAGTTGAGTTCTTTTGCACCACTTGATGCCAACTCTTCAGCCTCTTTTACGAGTTCTTCAATTGGTTTTGATCTGAAACGTCCACGGATCTGCGGTATTATGCAGAAACTGCATGTATGGTTGCACCCTTCAGCAACCCTAAGATATGCATAGTGACGTGGTGTGATTCTTAGCCTATCTCGATCTATCTCATATTTAGGATAGCTTTGATTGACGAGATTCGAGTGAGATGAGCCTTGGCCGCTTAACACCTGTTTGCATATCTCTGCAATGCGTGATCTTTCTGTCACGCCAGACACAGCGTCCACGTCTCCATATTCGAGATCTGGATATCTCTGGGGGAGGCAGCCGGCAACTATGACGCCCTTGACCTTTCCAGATTTTTTGAGGTCAAGTGCTTGATTTATAACGTTCAAGCCCTCGTTTTTTGCAGTCTGAAGAAACCCGCAAGTATTGATAACTATGAGATCTGCATCTTCATGGTCTTCACAGATAAAGAAACCTTCTTGAGCTAATTGACCAAGCATTACCTCTGAATCTACCAAATTCTTTGGACAGCCAAGACTGATGAATGAGACCTTTGGCACATTTGATATATCTAATTGGGGATTATTAGTTTCTGTGGTTGTATCTTTAGGCATCTTTAAAATCCTTGAAGAGATAATATACACAAGACATGGATGAATTCAAAGTCCTTTGTGTATGGATGGAGTTACTTGTCTTTATCGAGTTTGTCTTGGTTCTTATCTAGCCAGCTGTTCCATGCAGTGTAGAACCTGATTAGATCATCTCTGTGGTAGCTTGGATTATAGGGTTTATCTTCATCGACCGTTTTATAAGGACTGTCGGGATTCTTTGGATCTTCCTTGATCCTTGAGGTTACCTTTTGTGTCATTTTCAGAGCCTCATCTTCTCCTAGAATTTCTTTCATGCTTTCCCATGCAGCGCGTCTCACAGAAATAAAATCATCTTTTAGGAGATATATTAGATTTTCCATAGAGAGTTTTGTCTTAAGTTTTAGGATCCCAAAGGCGCGAGCAATGGCAAATCTTCTTTGTTCCTGTTGATTATATTTATTTTCGTCTGTTTTTTCCCATACCTTCTTATCAACAGTTAGATCCCCTGTCTTTATATATTGCTCAAGGTTCTTTAGCTTTTCTTCCCTATCTAGTTTATAGGTCTGAAAGGCATTAAGTTCTTGTAGAATTGAAACTTTTGCATCTTTCCCTGATGGGTCTCTCCCGGCATGTGCCAAGGCAATAATTGTTCCGGCTGTTTTTCTCATTATCTCGTCAAATAGCTTGTCTGCTCGTTCTTGTAGTTGCTTAAGAGGCCCTTCGATTGCTTTTTTTATCTTTGCTTCTTCCTGAAGAGCCGAGATTATTTTTTCCACTTCTTCAATTACAAATGGTCCGAGTTTTGCGAGCTCAGTATGTGCAGACTTGGATACGCTTTCATCTGTTGATTGGAAATCATCGATCAACTTTTCAAGTTTCTTGCCTTCACTTGTGAGGTAAGACTTTAATTGGTCAACCAGAGCTGGATTTTTGCTGACTAGATTTCTCACAGCGATAGATACTGCACGCTTTACGCGATGATGAGTGTCTAGGCAGCCGACGAGGAGGTGTTCAATTGCGGCATTCGGATCTATTTTCCCCAGTGTCCTGCACATCTCTTCTCTGACAGTGTAAGAGACATCAATTCTATTTTTCATCTGTAAAATGAGTTCTGCCAGGTGTTGACCGAATAATTTTATTGCTTCTTTGTCTTTTGGGTCTATTTTGGCAAATGCGATTGCGGCTAGTTTTTTCAGCCATATATCTTTTTCTTTGGAAATAAAATTTGCAAGGGCCTTATCAGCATTGTTATTTTTGAGTGATAACAGTGCGATTAGGACTGCCTCCTTGAGTGCTTTAGAGGTGCTCTCGAGCTTGGGGAGCAAGGCACTTATCTCGGCATCAGTCGTGAGGTCATTTTTTACAAGTGAGAGGGTGTATGCAGAACCGATTTGTGTGCCATCGGCAGTCGATCCTAGCAGGTCTCGTATCTGGATTAGTAAACCAGTGTCGCCATATTTATTGATAAACGCAGCAAGGCATTCGGCAACGAAGACTCTAAGGGCGGCATTTTCCTGATCAGGTTCAAACAATGCCCCATTAATGAACCTTTGTAGTATATCGGTAGTGTGCTTTCCTAGAAAATCGAGTTCTTTGATTAACCTGCGGCGTATCTCTTTGATTTTATTCACTGTGAGCTTTGCGCGTTCCATTATTAGATTGTTTACTACTTCGCTGTATGCATCAATGACTCTGGGCATTTCCTTGTCTTTGGTGGTGTCGGTTGGATCCTTGGGTGTCTCTTGAAAATAGATCTCAGATGTCTGGATAAGCTCGAAAAAGAGTTCATCATGGAAAAGCTTTTCGGGCCTATAGGGTTCCCAGACTAGAGCGATCCTGTAAAACCTTTCAAGGACGAAATCTACTCCTTTATTTTTGTTCCAAAGTTCTGTGTACGCTACGATGCCTTTTCTTCTGGCTGGCATCTCTGGCGCCAGTTTATCACTACCGGGTAACTCTTCAGGGGGGCCGTCCTTCTCTAACGAGGCCCTCTCATGAAATGGTATCTCTTTATTGGTTATGACTTTAAGAGCTTCGTAGGCCGCCTTTCTTACAGAGGGACTTGTATCGTCAAGTGCCTGTATCAGGGTTGGTACTGACTTGACTGCAAAGTGATTACCTAGTGTCACTGCTGCCTTTTCGCGAACTGCCCACGTGTTTTTGAAATCTGGTTTTGGAATACCTTCAGGATCTAGCTTTTCAGGGTCATGTGCTACTATTTCAATTAATCTATCTATGATGGTATGACGTCCAATTTTTCGGTACTTTTCGTCAAATGCCATGGCGCCTGCTGCTATGCAAGCTCCTTCTCTGATCTCAGAATCGTCACTGTTAAGGCCTTCCATAATTTGCGTTACGATGGGACCTGTCAAGTCTTCGATGAATTGTAGTGCACGAAAAGCCTCAGCCTTTGTTTGATTTGGCTCTCTGAAGTTGATTACTACTGAGAGGAGTAGGTCTACTATTGGTGGGTAAGCTATATCGTTGGGCATTTTGTATTTAATTTCATTGCTTTTTGCTATCAGCTGCTCTGCCTTGGCAAAATTTTTCTTTTTGTATTCTTTTCTGTGGGGTTCTCTTTGAGCCGTGCCAATGTCAGGAATCAACTCTGTCTCTTTTTTTAGTTCGTCTGCCTCCCGCCTTAGCTTGTAGACCTCCTTATATATTTCCAGGATATGGCCCAAGGCTTTAATAGCCCCTTCTTTCCTGACAGGTTCTGATATGCGTTTATAAAGTGTGTCAATTCCTTCTTTCTCTATGACAAGCACTATTTTTTCCGCAGCGAAAGTCTTTATAAGCTTGTCATCATCCTCGACATAATGTAATAGTCCGTAAACACAGCCATTACCTAGAGGGGAAATTTTGGCCCATATCTCCTCTTTTTTGTCATTATATTGTTTAATGTTGTGGGGTGTCTTTCTGCGCCATTCAGTATTAAGGAACTTTCTGAATCTTTCAAACCATACATCAACCCCCTTCATCTTTAATTTTTCGGTAGCAAAGTGAAACTCGGATGATTTTGGATACGATTCTGTAATCTTCTGATATTGAGCAGCGGCACTATCTAGTTTTGGTTCTTCGAATGATTCATAACAGCGAGCGATGGCAACAAGAGCCCTTAGTTGATACTCTTCATTTGAAAGGGCTTTTGCTCGATCGAGGCACAGATTATAGCGCTCTATTGCCTTGTCATAGTCTTTTTTCTTCTCATGTTCGCGTCCTTGATCATAGAAAAAGTGGGGATATGGTTCTTGAATAAATATTGCTATTAAAAGCGCTTTAAATATCATTTTT
>SBBU01000085.1 GCA_005239585.1 Planctomycetaceae bacterium | reverse complement strand
GGTCAGATATGGTTCGAATCGCTTTGTTTCTCAATAATGGGCGTAATTGTAATGTCAATTATAGTCATAATCGTGAGTCGGAGGTATAGACAGGTCCCGCGAGGTACTATCGGCTTTTTTGAGGTTTGCGTTGAAAAGTTAAAGGGCATTGTTGTATCAATAATGGGAGACCATGGGGTAAAATTCCTGCCATTTCTCGGGACTCTCTTCATTTTTATTTTCGCTATGAATCTCTTTGGTCTTGTTCCGGCATTTAGATCACCTACAATGTCCCTGTCTATCACGTTAGCCTTGGGTATCACGACCTTCATTGTGGTTCAGCTTTCTGGGATCAAGGCGAATGGGCCAGTGGGTTACGTTAAACACTTTGCCGGGCCTGTTTGGTACCTTGCTTTCCTTATATTGCCTATTGAGTTGATTTCAGAGTGTGTAAAGCCAATGTCTCTGTCTTTTCGGCTCTACGGAAATATATCAGGCAAGGATACAATCATTGAACAACTTATAACCATGGGTGGTTTTATTCCTATACAGTTGCCGATTCTTTTCCTTGCTGTACTTGTTAGTTTTCTCCAGGCATTTATCTTTACAAATTTGGCAGCAGTTTATCTTTCAATGATGACTGCTCATCATGAAAGTGAACATTAAAAAATTTTTTAGGAGGGAACATGTTTAAGAGGATATTACTAATTGTGACCATACTGGTCTTAGCAAGTCCTTTGCTTGCTTCAGATGGGTCGCAGCCTGATAAAGATAAAGAGAAAACCGCTCAACACAAGCCGATAGATCAGGCTCTCCCGTTTATAGCAATAGCAACAGGATTTGGACTTGCCTTTGCAGCTGCTTTTGGTGCATTAGGCCAGGGCAGGGCAATTGCAGCTTCAGTCGAAGCTATGGCAAGACAGCCTGAGGCTGCTGGTAGGATCTTTACATCAATGATCATAGGTCTGGCATTGATTGAAAGCTTGGTGATCTATAGCCTCCTGATTTCGCTTCTCCTAGTCGGTAAGCTAGGTTAAGCCGCACTTGGGATTTTAAAGGAGCGGCTTATGTTGGCACAGGATATACTCACAGACCTTGGTATTAATCCCAAGGTTCTGCTTGTTCAAGTCATTGCATTTCTTGTCCTGTTCTGGGTGCTTAACAAGTTCCTCTTCAGCAGGATAGGAAATTACCTCCAGACACGCTCGGACGAAATTAAGAAGAAATTTGACGAGATGGAGCAATCGAAAAAAGATTTTGACCGGTTGAAAGAAGAGTATAACAACAGGCAAAGTCAGATAGAAAGAGAGGTGCAAGCAAAGGTGCAGGAGGCCGTCAAAGAGGGGATCAAACTCAAGAACGATATTGTAGCTCAGGCACAGTCGCAGGCGCAGAAAGAGATAGAGAGGGCTAGGGAAGAGATCCATGTGGAAAAAGAAAAAGCCATCATAGAGATCAGAGAAAAAGTTGTGGATCTAACGCTTCAGGCTACGCAAAAACTTGTTATGAAGACCATGGATGAGCCAACTCATGGGGCGCTGGTCCGCAAGTACCTCGATGAGATAGAGGAGGTAAAACATTGATAGTATTCCTTCTGGTTTTCGTTCAGGATCATCCTGTCGATAGACTCTCCCTATCGAGCCAAGATGAATTTAATTGGCGCCGCGAGTACACTAGAACACCCAGGAAGGATCTGCCTAGTTTGCCTTTTAAGATCAAAACAGGTCATACCTACATAGTTCCAAACGGTGATTCTTTTAGAAACACCAGCTCACCGGGTATAGGAATTGAATTCGGTGAGGATGGTTTCTTTGCGGGCATTGAGGTTCACAGGATTGAAACACAGACAAGCTGGACAGAACGCAGGACAGTAAATGTAGAGAAGATCACCACTAAAACAGAGACGGCAAATATCTGTGACTATTTCACTCAGAATCCCAACGTGTCAATATATGGCGATCTTTCAGGATTACCTTGGTACATTGCAGAGAGCCCCATAAATACATTTAATTACTACATACCTAACTATGCCAGTCTACCTCCAGAGGCATTTTACCTTCCTGTTAAAGATGCAACCCTTTTAAGTCTGGACCCAACCTCCTATATATCTGAACCTTCTTTATGTGAAATTCAGCCAGTTAATGCATCACGTACACTCTTTGAGAAATCTACTGAGCCTAGGGTGATCGAAATTCGTCACACGAAAAAAGCTGAACTCGTGGAGGTGTTTCTCTATACAGGCTATAGATACAAGTTTGCCGAACATCTTTCTGCAGGAAGCAAGATCGGAATAGATGTATTGGAGGGTGATGAGATATCAAGTGGTCATCTTAGACTTGGTGGGGGGATGACAACTTTTATGGAATTTAAGGTTGGTACAACGAATATGGGTCTTGAAAGCGGGCTAAAGAGACCGTTTCAAGAGTTGAAGCTGGGTCCACGCGAGCTAAGATCAATCTTTACATTGGGCGCTTATGTAGGATTCAGGTGGTGAAATGCTGGAAAAAACAGTAGCAAAAAGATGGGCTTCAGCTCTGCTTGTTCTTGCTGAAAAAGAAGAAAAAGTTGAGCAGGTAGAGACTTCGCTTGTATTGTTGAAGCGGGCATTTAAAAGCGATGCCGATTTCCGAACTTTTCTTACCCACCCTCGAATACCAAAGGCTGATAAAAAGAGTATGATAAGCAAGTTGTTAGAGGCAGGATTGCTGCTTCAATTTTTGGGGCTTGTAATTGACAAGGGACGTGCACAGTTAATCCCTGATATTGCTGATTCCTTTGACGAGCAGGCTGATAGCTTTAAAGGCATTGTCAGAGTCAAGGTTAAATCATATATGGCTTTGAGTGACTCGGTTAAAAAAGAGCTTACGGATAAAATCAGCGCATTGGTAGGTGGTAAGAAAGTAGAGTTGAATGAAGAGGTTGATCACAGAATCCTTGGCGGATTATGGGTAAAGATTGGAGATACCCTGATAGATGGTTCTGTTCTCACGAAATACAATTCATTAAGGGAATCATTGTATAGGAGAAAGTAATGCTTGTAAGACCTGAAGAAATTTCTACAGTCATAAAGGACCAGATAAAATCATTTGAGAGCGAGCTGCAGCTTGCCAACGTTGGCTACGTTATCCAAGTTGGTGATGGCGTTGCACGTGTCTATGGCCTCGCCAAGGCAATGGTTAACGAACTCATAGAATTCCCTCACCAAATCTATGGAATGGCACTTAATCTTGAAGAAGATTCTGTAGGTTGCATAATCCTTGGTGATGATCAGTCCATAAAAGAGGGCGATATGGCCAAGTCAACAGGCAGGATTGTTCAAGTCCCTGTCGGCCCTGAACTTCAGGGCAGGGTAGTTGACCCGCTTGGAAGGCCTATAGATGGCAAAGGTCCTGTTCCGTCCAAAAAATACAGGCCAATAGAGAGCAGGGCAAACAATGTAGTAGAGCGTCAACCTGTGAAGGAACCTCTTCAGACTGGTTGGAAAGCAATAGATTCTATGATCCCGATAGGACGCGGCCAGCGTGAATTGATACTTGGTGATAGGCAGACTGGAAAGACAGCCCTCGTTATCGATACCATTATAAACCAGAAGGATCAGGATGTTTACTGCATTTATGTTGCAATCGGGCAAAAACAATCGACCATAGCGAGTATCATTGAGACATTAGAGCGTTATGGCGCAATGCGTTACACAACTCTTGTGGTTGCTTCAGCAAGTGAGCCTGCAACGCTTCAGTATATAGCTCCGTACTCCGGCACGGCTATGGGAGAGGAATTCCGTGACAATGGCAAGCATGCGTTGGTGATTTATGATGATCTTACTAAACATGCATGGGCCTACAGGCAGCTTTCACTTGTCTTAAGAAGACCTCCCGGGCGTGAAGCCTATCCGGGAGATATATTTAACATTCACTCCAGATTGCTAGAGAGGTCGTCGAAGCTGAACGACAAGCTTGGGGCCGGATCATTGACATCGTTGCCGATTATCGAAACCCAGTTGGGGGACGTGTCTGCTTACATACCAACGAATGTGATTTCAATTACAGACGGTCAGATTTATCTAGAGTCTGAACTTTTTAACGCAGGCTTTCGACCGGCTATTAACGTTGGCATATCGGTTTCACGTGTAGGAGGCAATGCACAAACAAAGGCAATAAAGAGAGTGGCTGGAAAGCTAAGACTAGAGCTCGCGCAGTTTAGGGAACTTGCTGCATTCAGTCAGTTTGCATCAGATCTTGACAAGTCAACACAGGATCAGCTTCGCAGGGGTGAACGCCTAATGTCGGTCTTGAAGCAGGATATTAGGGAAACAATGGGCTTTGAGCAGCAGGTGATGGTCATTTACTGTGGAACTCAGGGCTTTCTGGATGATGTTCATCCAGACAAAATCAGAGATTTTGAGGTGGGATTTCTTAAATTTATGCATGACAAATATCCCGGGATAGGTGAAAAAATAAAGCAAACAAAGGACTTGGATGCCGAGACTGAAAAGCTGCTTCGATCTGCGATTGAAGATTATAAAAGGACTGCCGAGGGGGCCAAGACCTAATTTTTGAGTTTTAATTATGCCAGAAAAGATAAAAACAGTATGCACCTCCTGCAATGCTAGGTTTATGGTTTCTGACCAGTATGTAAACAAGAGGGTGCGCTGTCCAAAGTGCAAGGAGCCTTTTGTGGTCAACAGTGCGGAGGAAGAGCCAGTGGTGCATGAGGTCGTTGAGGCCGAGTCGCTTCCTACTCCTCCGGCACGCCGTAGACCAATGGATGTTCAGGAGAAATCAAGGTCAGAACGCCCTTATGCCGTTACAGGCGTAATCGTTAATCTTGTCATCCCCGGACTAGGAACTATAATTGCCGGTGAAGTCGGGATAGGGATCATTCAACTTTTTGTTTTATTAGCGGCTTGGTTTGTAGCGTTTGGAATTACTTTACTAAAGTTGATCCCAATAGTTGGTTCTTTGGCGGGATTGTTAACATGGTTGCCTTATGTTATCTGGGCTTTGGATTGGATCTGGGCCCTGATTACAGGCATTATGATTGTTCAGAAGACAAAATGAAGCTCTGCACAGCAAACTTTGCGTTATCTGGGCACGACGATGCTTCATTCGCCGAAGTTCGCCTCGCCATTCATAGACCCGGAAATCTGGGTAGTATTTCCTGCCTGCGCTGCCGCTACGGCAGGCAAGTGGCGAAGGCGAAATAAATTATGGAAGAGAAGATCAAAACAGTCTGTACATATTGCAGCGCAGAATTTGCAGTACCTCAGGGTTATATATATAAAAAGGTAAGATGTGCCAAGTGTAAAGAAATATTTGTTGTAGAGGCCAGCGAGCAAACTTTTACCGTAGAGGAACCCCCTCTAGGTCGCAAAGATGAGGAGATTGAGGGTTTCAAAGGTGTATCTTCGACTGAAGAAACTGAGCTTGATGTGGGTGGAAAATCACAACCCGAGGAACTGAAGGTTTTAAGGACTGTCAAACCCAAACCTGTTGCAGATGAATGGGGGCGGGGGGGCGGCACGCGGCCAGAACCACCTGTGAAACCACCCATGAAAAAACCTATTCTAGATAAACCATCTGGAGGAATACCATTTGAGACTATAATTGTGTTTGTTGCAAGTGCAGCTTCGATAGCAACAGTAATACTCCCTTGGCGATTCATAGCAAATACTTCAGTGAGTGGTTTTCAGTTTCCTGAGGGAAATGCGGTCTTCGCAATGGCATTTTTCTTAATTGCGCTTGATGTTGGAGTCCTATTGCTGTGGGGTTCAGGTTCTAACTTAAAGGGAATTTTTGCATTGCTAATGATCGGTCTATCACTGGTTATCTTACTCTGCAGCATAATGTGTCTTGTAGGCCGAAGTACTCAAGGCATCACTCTTGGGGTCGGTCAATTTATGGCGCTAGGCTGTGGTCTGCTTTCAACATTTATGACTGTCTTGATGACAGTCAGAACTAAGGTCATAACTTTTTGAGCCTGATATGCCGGCTGTTACAAACCTGAGGATACTGCGCCGAAAGATAAAATCTGTTGAGAATCTCAGAAAGATTACCCGCGCAATGCAAATGGTTTCGGCAGCCAAACTTAGAAAGACACAGACAAAGCTAATGCAGGTAAGGCCTTACGCTGACAAGATAAAATCACTCCTTGAGGACGTAGCCTCCAGAGATGTACGCCATGAAATGTTTGAAAGCAGGGAACATGTAAGGAATATCCTTTTTGTTGTTATATCTGGAGATAAAGGTTTGTGCGGTACTTATAACTCAAATATATTGAGAGAGACTAGCAGACAAGTGGAAGGAAAAGGAGCCGAACTGATTGTCGTAGGAAAAAAATCTCTTGATTTCTTTTCTAAGCGCAACATGAAGATCAAATTGAGTTTGATAGGATTGCCTACCGAAGTCCCGTTCAGTAAGATACAGCAGATCTCGTCTGAAGTTACTCGGCTCTTTTCATCAGGGGAGGTCGATGAGGTGTTTGTATCATACACCAAGTTTGTTAATGCCCTCAATTTCAAACCAACAACAGTCAAATTTATACCTATAGAGAAAGCTACTGCTTCAGGCGGAGACTATATATTTGAGCCGGAACCCCAAAAGATGTTGGACGTACTAATTCCACGATATCTTTCAACTGCTCTTTATAGATATCTCCTAGAGTCGCTCTCAAGCGAGCATGCAGCCCGTATGAACGCAATGCGTAATGCAACCGATAACGCGGAGGAGATGATAGACAGTCTCACACTTTTACGCAATAAGGTCAGGCAAAGCTCTATTACAAAGGAATTGCTTGACATTGTAACAGGAACAGAAGCATTAAAAGCAAGGTAAAGGATTATGTGGAGAACTTTACGGCGGCAAAAATGGGAAACCAGTTTCCCATTTTTTGAGTGATGAATTATGGCAGAAACTGAATGGCTGAAATGGGACAGCGCTGTCCCATTTGAAGGTGGAGTCATGACAGAAAATCTGGGTATAAGAGTGGATTCAAAACATGGATCGATTTGCCTTTTGGTTGAAGGAGAATTATGACAGAAAATACAGGTAAAGTTGCCCAAGTCATCGGCCCGGTTGTCGATGTCTCTTTTGAGAACAAACTGCCTGAGATTAATACTGCCTTGGAAATAGAGCTAAAAGGTGAAAAGCTCATCGTTGAAGTATCACAACACCTTGGAAATAATCTTGTCAGGAGCGTTGCATTGGCTCCGACTGATGGATTGGTCCGAGGGCAGGCAGTTAAAGACACAGGTGCCCCTGTTAAAGTCCCTGTGGGCCGCGCAACTCTTGGCAGATTATTGGATATTCTTGGGACTCCGCTTGACAACCTTGGCGAGCTCAAGGCCAGTGAGCACTATCCAATCCACCGTGAAGCGCCGCCGCTTGAAGAACAAAAGACAAGTCCTGAAATCCTTGAGACAGGTCTCAAAGTGATCGATCTGCTTTGTCCGTTCTTAAAGGGAGGCAAGATCGGGATGTTTGGCGGGGCAGGCGTTGGAAAGACAGTGCTTGTTCAGGAAATGATCAGAAATATCGCGATCGAGCACGGAGGTGTCTCTGTCTTTGCTGGAGTGGGTGAGAGGACGCGTGAAGGAAATGACCTGTGGCTTGAAATGAGGAGAACGGGTGTAATAAGTAAAACTGTCCTTGTATTTGGACAGATGAATGAACCTCCCGGTACAAGACTTCGCATCGGACTCTCTGGCGTTACATTTGCTGAATATTTCCGTGATGTGGAAGGTCAGGACGTACTGCTCTTCATCGATAATATCTACAGATTTGTACAGGCAGGCAGCGAGGTGTCGGCGCTCTTGGGTCGTATTCCTTCAGCAGTAGGCTACCAACCGACTCTCGCACAGGAGATGGCTGCACTTCAAGAGAGAATTACTTCGACAAAACGCGGCTCGATTACCTCGGTTCAGGCGATCTATGTACC
>SBBU01000325.1 GCA_005239585.1 Planctomycetaceae bacterium | reverse complement strand
CAGGGTTGCTGATCTTTGCATGAACGATTTGCTCGACAATTTCGTGTGTCTCCAAGTTGCGTCTCAAGCCGAAGAGCCCGCTTGCGCAGAAAATGCATCCAACAGGACATCCGACCTGTGTGGATATACAGAGCGTGTTTCTTGTCTTCTCGGGTATTAAAACAGCTTCAATCAGCTCCCCATCCTGCAGCTCGACAGCAAACTTGACAGTGCCATCATCCGAGTCAAGTTTCTTTTTTATTCTGGAACTGCAAAATTCAAATTGTCCTTGAAGAGTTGATGTTATTGCTTTTGGAATATTGGACATGGTATTGAATGACATTCTATTTTTCTGATAGAACCACTGAAGTATCTGATTAGCCCTATATGGCTCGATGTTCAAAGTTTCAAGGTTTTTGGTCAGTTCCTCTTGGGTCAGTCCTGCGATAAAATTCATCATCGCAAAAATACACTAAAATATACTGGTTTTCAATTGAAGATTTTTTGATGTTTGTTACGTTTCACAACTTCAAGTGTGATATATAACGTCTTTTCTGCTTGTTTAGACATACGAAAAGCAGTATTGTTCACCTAGAGTTTTCCATTTATCTGGGAAATCCGGGCTAATAAATTGGCACTTCATTCGACTACATTTTAGGAATGCTTGGTGACAAGGCTAGAGTGGTTTGAAGACCTGAAGATGGGAGATAGGGCTGCCTTTGAGAATCTAGTAAAGGAGACTCAAAATATGGTCTATAGGGTTATCTATGCTCATGTGCAAGACAGGACGGTCTCTGAAGACCTTACACAGGAGACATTTCTGAAGGCATGGCTCTCTTTAAATGGGCTGAAAGACCCGTTAAAGCTAAATGGATGGTTATGTAGCATTGCGCGTCATACGGCCATCGACTGGGTTCGAAAACAGAGACCACAGAAAACCCTTGTGCCACATCTTTCAGCGGATCTTGGGGAGGGTTCGGATGATCTTCTGATTAGGGCAAGACGGGTTCTAAAGGAACTGGATCCCTACGAACGAGAGATGATCTTCCTGAGATATCAGCAAGGCCTGTCTTACAAAGAGATTGCGGCCGCTATGGAAATGTCGTCAAGCGGTGTTGGTGAAAAGCTATTTCGCATCCGCGCAAAAATGCGAGAGTCTATCAAGAAAAGGGAGGAATCGATATGAAATGCGATGATTTAAGGATCAAGATCTCTTACTACCTCGACAATGAATTACCAGCTTCTGAGCAAAAGGAGCTCTTGGAGCATCTTGATTCCTGCGATACTTGTTCCAAACTACTGAGCGACCTGCAACAAGCTGACAACTTGGTCACGGCCGCAACAAGCAATGTTCGCTTGCAGAAGGATATGACTCTTGAAATACAAAGGTTACTACCAAATAAAGCCAAGCGCAATACTTCAAGGACGTTAATTATAGCTGCCGCAATCATGCTTGTAGTGTTAACACCTTTGGGGCTAGGATTGTTTCAGAAACAGGAACCGCTTCGCTTGGTCATTAGAGGGAATGTGGAGGTTACGGGGAATGTAATAAAAACACACAAGGGTCAAGAGGGAGTGGTGCAACTTGCCGATTCAAGTTGCATTACGCTAAAAGAGAATACCGAAATTTGGGTTGAGAGGTCAAGTTCAGTTATACACATGCTTACTGGCAGTGCATTTTTCGAGATACAAAACCAGCCGCAATTTCGAGTGACTACACCTGTAGCTCAGGTGCGTGTAAATGGAACGAAATTTGGACTGACTCTTGATGGAGGTGCAGATATGAAGGTTGCGATGCTCACTTTGTTCGTTATCTCAGGCATGGTTGAACTGGTGAATGCCAAGGGATCCTACAGCTTTCTCGAAGGAGAGAAGGTATTTGCAACGAGCAATGAATCTCCTTCAAAAATAAATGTGGAGGATCGAAGGGCGCTTGAACTCGAAAGGGCGCTGCACTGGCTCGCAAGACATCAGAATGAAGATGGATCGTGGTCTATTGTTGGGTGTATAAAGAATTGTGGAAAGCATGGCCGTAGCGGCAAGTGTGAACCTACAGAGGGTGATGATGAATATGATGTAGGTGCTACCGGGCTCGTACTCCTGGCATTCTTGGGCGCAGGACACACGCCCGAGTCAAAATATGAGAAAAATAAAATTAATTACGGGAATTTGGTTGATAAGGGATTAAAATATCTGCTGAAGATTCAAGACCATTCGGGACGAATTGGTAAGGAAAGTGATCATCTTATGTATAATCACATTCTTGCCTCTTTGGCAATTACTGAGGCATATTTAGCCACAAAAGATACGCGGTTGCACGAGTCTGTAGACAAGGCATTAAATTATTTGAAGAAGGCACAAAATTTTTCTGGTGATGGAGAACGTTTAGGTTGGAGATACATACCGCGCTGTGGCGACAATGATTCAAGCGTGACGGGTTGGGCATCAATGCTACTGAGGTCCGCCTCACAAGCGGGATTTAAGGTTGAAGTTGACGTTATCGTGGGTATCTACAAATGGTACTGGGAAGCAACCGATGGAGAAACGGGGGTGGTTGGATATGACCGGCGATGGGAACCCAAGTATCCGCTTGGTGCAGTCATACGTGGTCTTAATGGTAAGGACAAGTTTGATATTCTGCCGGCAGTGACCGCAATGAAACTCGTAGCTTACCTGCCATTCAGAACTGAGACTATGCAAGAGCTCAGTGAGAAAGAAATCGAACAGGTTAAGAAGCTCGTAAAGGAGCTGGGAGATGATGACCCACTATCAAGAGAAAAGGCAAGGACAGAACTGAAGAAATTTGGTCCACGTGTTGTTGAACATTTAAAGCCATTTGTTAACGACAAAGATCCTGAACGAGCAGAGAGTGTGAGATCTGTAATACAAGCGGTCAAGGTATCGGTGAAGTTCCAAAAGGATGAATTTTCCGCTAGATCAGTCGCGAAACTGCTTGAATTTCTTCCAGCATGGGATGAGAAAAGCAGAGAGGTCGATTTCTATTACTGGCTGCTCGGAACCCTTGCTGTGCACGGGATGTTTAAGACAGAGACACCTGAACGCCAAAAATGGGATAAGGCCATGATGAAGGCACTGATAGATTCCGCCAGGCAGAACGGCGAAAAAGATGGCTGTAAAGAGGGATCCTGGGAACCGGTTGACAGATGGTCCTGTAAGGGCGGGAGGTTGGCTATGACTGCAATGGGGGCGCTGATCCTTGAATTATACCAGGGAATGAGAGTTTTGGGGATCTATACCAGGGATAAAGAGGATATCGTAAAACTGATAAAGAACCTTGCACATAATGATGCGAAGGTTCGAGATGAAACAGCGAAAAAACTTGTTTCAATAGGCGACGTAGTTAGGCCATACTTGGAAAAAGAGCTAAAGGAGACAAATAATGAGGAAGTAAGGAAGGCATGCAGTCAGATCCTGGAAACGCTGAGAAAAAATCAAGAACAGCGGGAGAAATTACTGAGGGATAAAAAATTTATCCGCGATGGTAACTGTTCAACAGGAGGAAAATGCTTTGAAGAGACCGGGCATACAGATGACATAAAATCGTGTGCAAGGTGCTCAAAAGAAGGAGCAGCCCACTCTTGTTGTCGCGTCTGCAAGGATTGTGCCAAAGAACTTGGTATCTGCATAACCTGCCGCAAAAAGATAGCTAAATGAGATTCAAGGCGTGAAGTGAGAGATACTACGGTGCATTATTTGGTAGCCAGTTCCATTATGCGCTGGGGGGTTGCCTCGGAGCGGGAGAGCACTCCAGTTGTACGGCCTTCGTGAAGTACAACGACTCGATCAGACATGGCTATTATCTCAGGTAGATCAGATGAGATCATTATTATGGCTAGCCCTTGAGAGGCTAGCTGATTCATAATTTTGTAGATTTCTGATTTGGCTCCGATGTCAATGCCACGGGTTGGTTCATCGAGTATAAGCAGTCGTCTGGGTTTGAGTAGATAACGTGCAAGGAGGACTTTTTGTTGGTTGCCGCCTGAGAGGGTCCCTGCATTTTGTCCTATTCCTGCCCCGCGAAGATCAAATTCATTTGCTGCGTGTGCGGCCCTTGACTTTTCTTTTCTCAAGTTAAGAATGCCCATCTTTGCATAGTCAGAGAGATAAGTAACAGTGATGTTAGCACAGGCATCGAGCAGGTGAAAAATTCCCCGTTCCTTTCTATCTTCTGTAACATAGGCCAGCCCGGCTCCTATTGCATCATGAGGAGAACTGAAAGATATTTTTTGTCCATTTATCAATATCTCTCCTTTTGCCTTGAGAGCGCCAATGAGGGCAAGCCCTACTGAAGTCCTGCCAGATCCCACAAGCCCTGCCAGTCCTACAATTTCACCCTGTCGCACGCTGAAAGAGACATTGTCAAAGTAGGGTCGACAGGAAAGATTGCGAACCTCAAGAATGGGGTTGGCCGGTTTTGAAGTCTTGGCAGGAAATTCTTCAGAAAGTTCTCTGCCAACCATCCAACGAATGAGCTGCACACGGTCTGTATTTGAAATTGGTGCAGTGGCTACGTGGCGACCGTCTCTCAAGACCGTGACTCGATCTGCAATAGCAAAGATTTCCTCCAAGCGATGAGATATGTATATGATTCCTATCTTGCTGTGCTTGAGATTTCTTAGAACTTTGAAGAGCCGTTCAACCTCTTGATCAGATAGCGTTGCAGTCGGTTCATCCAAGACAAGGACTTTAGAATCTGTTGAAAGTGCCCTTGCTATCTCAACCATCTGTTGTTGAGCCACGCTTAACTCTCCGACTCGGGCTGTAGCAGAGAACTTGGCTCCTATGCTTGTAAGTAAGCCTTCCGCTTGCTGCCTCATATAGTTAAAGCGAGGGACAAAGCCTCCTAATTCTCTTCCTAGAAAAATGTTTTCTGCAACTGTAAGGCCAGGGACAAGCATGAATTCCTGATATATGATGTTGATTCCTCTTTTTCGTGCGCCGAGTGGACTGCCGAATGGAATAGCCTTTCCTTCAAGCTCTATTTTGCCAGAGTCAGGTACGATCGCTCCGCCAAGAATCTTTATCAAGGTTGATTTGCCTGCGCCGTTTTCGCCGACAATGGCGTGAATCTCGCCCTCATTGAGTTCAAGGTTTATACTGTCAAGGGCAACTACACCGGGAAAT
>SBBU01000061.1 GCA_005239585.1 Planctomycetaceae bacterium | reverse complement strand
GTATATGCCAGTTATGAAATATTAGGAAAATCAACAAAGGAACTAGTCTTAAAAATGGACAAGTTATCAAGGCCTACTAGTCCATCTGTAGTTGATCTTGAAAGGCTTAGCTATGAGGTAAAATTGCCTGTACTCTTGGAAAACTCTGGGATTGAAGTGTCGATTTCAAGGTGTGTTCTGGCTGGTGAGAATCTGAAAGTTGATATTTCCGGGAGGCTTGTTGATGTGAAAATCATAAAAGGTGATTTCATTTATGAGATGGAAGAACTTAGTTCTGGCGATGTCAAATTCTCAGATTTGAAGAAAAGCTATTTGAGTGATTTTGAGAGATTTATCATAAAAAGATTTTCCAACGGCAAGGATGTAATTTTAGGTAAAGGCTCACGCAGTAAGACCATTGTGGCAGGGGGGTTTTCACCAGAAATCCTGGAGACCGTAATTCACCCCTCTTATTTTGTTATTCCAATTGAATGAAAAAGGCTTTTTACACTATTCAGCAATTTAAATATCCAGTTATGGTCGTGGCTACAGATCAGGAGATCGTAGGGATAAAAATTTGTCCATTACTCACTCATGGTAGGAATCGATTTGGCAAGAGGTTTAATTTAGTGCGGGGAAAGAACGAGCTTATCAGTGCGGCAGTGAGATATTTAAAAACTTACTTTAATGGTAATCGCACTGATTTTGACTTGCCAATTGATTTGTGGTGGACTGGCAACGAGTCTTTTTACAGAGAGTTGAGAAAAATCAGGTATGGGGAGCTCGTTACTTATTCAGAACTAGCGGATCGTTGTGCAATTCATCCGAGATATGCTGGTAGATTGCTTGCGGCGAATATGATCCAAATAGTAATCCAATGCCATCGAGTTGTTCATAAAGACGGAAGACTGGGCGGATATTCATCAGGATCTGATGTCAAAAAAACTCTGATAGAGCTAGAGAGTGGTGAAAATTTACCCAGTTTTGTTCGCCTCGGGCGATTTTCAGAAGATGTAATTTTTACAAGAAAAGTAAGGAGCCATCCATCTTTTCGGTTACAGCATAGTAGAGCAAAAGCGAGGCTGGCCTCGTTTTTGAGGAGATAATCCAATTAAGGTAGTACGAATTTAAGATGGCAGATAGGACATTAGCATTTATAGATGGCAGGATATACACGTTGGCAGAACCGCCAGTGGTTGAGGCAGTTTTTATGCAAGATGGCAAGATTGCCGCAACTGGTTCAAATGAGGAGATTCAGGGCTATTCTCCAGATAGAACCATTGATCTTAACGGACTTTGTGTATTGCCCGGTTTTGTGGATGGGCACGGTCATGTCACTTCTTTTGGAAAGCAGTTGTCGACTCTTGATTTGACGCAGACCAAGAGTTTGTCAGAAGTTCTCGAAAAGACGCAAGAGGCACTCTGCTTAAAACAAAGAGGTGAATGGCTGATAGGGCGGGGCTGGAATGAGGAGAACTGGCAGGAAAAATCTGCTCGTTTGGATCATAGGATAATTTCTGCGTTTAGTTCAGAAAATCCTATCTGGCTTGTTCGAGTCTGCGGTCATGTCGGACTTGCAAATGAGATGGCGATGAAAATGGCTGGGGTAAATAATTCAACTCAGAACCCGGCAGGTGGAGAGATTGTTCGTGACCCGGAAAGCGGTCAACCGCTCGGATTATTCATTGATAATGCGATGAAGCTCATTACTAATCATATTCCGTTACCCTCACTTGATACGATAAAGAGCTCTATCCTCAAGGCCCAAGAAAGGCTTGTGGAATATGGTCTTACACAGATTCATGATGCCGGTTGTGATTTGATGGTGCTGAATGCATACAGAGAATTGAATGCCGAGGGCAGGCTCAATTTAAGAATCTACGCAATGATCTTTGATCAATTTCTCAAGGATGTCTCACCTTTTGCTGATGGCAATCTAACATGCAGGGCTGTTAAATTCTTTGCAGATGGTTCGTTGGGATCACGAGGCGCTTGGTTGATAGAACCCTATGATGATATGCCGAAAGATAGCTCAGGCAGACCCAACTATGGCATCTGTGTGACTAGTCCTAGTGAGTTGATTGAAATGGGCAAGCTCGCTGTAAGCAAGGGTTTCCAGGTCTGCACACATGCAATAGGTGATCGCGGCGTTCGAGAGGTGCTCGATATTTACAACAGAATCGGATGCGGTGGTAAAAGATTCAGAGTGGAGCATTTACAGATTGTAGTGCCTGAAGATATAGCCCGGTTCAATCGGCTTGGAGTTATTGCTTCGATGCAGCCTTGCCATGCAATAAGCGATATGCACATGGCAGAGAGAAGGGTTGGTTCAAGACGGCTTGTAGGCGCTTATGCCTGTAAGAAGATGATTGATTCAGGTACAAAGGTCTGTTTTGGGTCTGATTTCCCTGTCGAGTCTGCGGATCCGCTATGGGGTTTTTACACCGCAGTAACAAGGCAGAACACAGAAGCCAAGCCGTTTGGCGGCTGGCTGCCGAATGAAAAAGTTTCAAGGATCGAGGCCCTGCGTGCCTATACTGTTGGCTGTGCTTATGCATCATTTGAAGAAGAGGCAAGAGGTACTATTGAGCCGGGCAAGCTTGCTGATCTTACCGTGCTCTCAAGAGACATTATGGAGGTCGAAATGCACGATATCCTTGATACTACAGTCAAAATGACAGTCATAGGAGGAAAAGTAGTCTTCGAGCGATGACTAGGGACATCTAACAGAAAGAAAAGTACTTGGGGGGATTGCTATCAGCTCGGAAGGATGGACAAATTATTTGATCTGATAAATTGCGCCATCGAAGCAGAATTTGCCGCCAGTTCCAGCGCCGCCCCAGATTATGATTTTATCGCCGTGCATAACAGCGGTGCAGGAATGTCTGTCATCAAGTGGTGATTTCTCCATTTTAGTCCATGTATCTTTTGCAGGGTCGAAGATGGCTCCATCGTTGTAAGGAACGGAACGAATGCCGCCCCAGACAATCATTTTATCTCCAGACATTAAGCATGCGTGAGCGTATCTGCCCTTGACAGCTGAATCTTTGATTTTTGTCCAGCTATCTTTTGCAATGTCATATATTGCACCATCCCCATAGTATTTATTGTTGCCAGAACCGCCCCAAACAATCATCTTGCCTCCAGATGTGGTTCCGGCAGTATGATTTGATCTGGCGTCAAGAGGAGAATCTTTAATTTTTGTCCAGCGGTTTTTCTCCACATTGTAGATAGCGCCATCGTTGCAGGTCTTATGATCAGCATCATTGCCTCCCCAGACAACAAACTCGGTTTTATAGGATGCAGAAGCATGGGCATATCTGCTTATGGGGGCATCTGCGATCTTTTTCCATGTATCAGATGCTATCTCGTAAATGGCGCCGTCGTTGAATACACTTTTTGTATCGCAACCGCCCCAGATTATGAGTTTTCCATCTGCCATTATTGAGGTATGATAGTATCGAGGGGCAATTGGAGCCCCTTTCATCATTGTCCAGCTCTGATCCGTGACATCGTATATTGCGCCGTTATTGTAGTGTATATCGTTTGGAACACCGCCTCCCCATATGATTATCTTATTCCCAGACACGACGGATGTGTGACCACGTCTCGGTTCGAGCAGACAAGGCTTCATCATGCTCCAGGAATCCTTTTCAATATCATATAGAGCGCCATCGTTATACATCTTTCCGCCATAACCGCCCCATATTATCATTTTATTCCCGACAACCTGGGTTGTGTGGTTTATTCTTCCTTCAAGTGGTGAGTCTTTGATTTTTTTCCATTCTCCGTATCTTGAGTTGCTAACAAACGGAAGCAGGCATGCTAGGAAAAGAAAATTTCTGAACTTCATATCCATCTCCTAAAGGTTAGTACATATTTTTAATAGATCAACTATCTATTGATCAGCGTTAAGGGCTTTGAGAATCTCCATCAATTTTGTCCTGACTTCAAGTTCTGCAGTTTCTGTAAGTGTCCTCTTTATCAAGGCGATTAGTGGGGCTGTATCCAGTTGTAATTTCGAGTGTTGTTGCACCATAATGATGATTTGCTCTTTGATCTTGTCCCTTAGCTCTTTTTTATCTTCACCCCCGAGGTTTTTTAACAATTTACGTAGTTCTTTGAGACTTGTGTCCTCCATTGCCAATATGACTCCGTCCTCAGTGGCTGCATAGAGGATGTTGTCGTAGGTATTTGTGAGAACATATTTGATCTTGTTAAGCTGAAAGGTGTTCAGAATCTTGCCGGCAGGCTCTTTTACTAGGAGAATTTTATGTCCATCGGCCAAAAAGTGTGTTTGTTTGATCCCTTTTACCAGGAAACGTTGGGTTCGAGGGAGTTTATATCTTACTTTACCAACATTAGATGGGTAGTTTGAGTCAATGGGTATTGTTTCAAAGGCAAGTAGATTACCGTCGTCCAGACGTATGTAAATTGTGTCGTCTTTGCAGGCAGGTGTTGATTTTATTGTTACCTCTGTAAAATATTTCCACATTATAGAGCCGCTGCCCAGATCAAGGGCGTAGAAATAGCGATCTACACCTCCTATCATTACAAGGCGGTATTCGAGCGCTCCTCCTCCCTGGAGTGTTGTTCTGTAGCGATGGACTACAGGGTCACATTTGAGTATTCCAAGTTCTTTTTCCCATAATTTTTTTCCCATGGTGAATTCAAAGGCGTGGACACGTCTATCGTGAGCTACGAATATCAGTATCTTATCTTCAAAAATAGGCTGATTGAATATCTGGTTTTCATCCTCAAGACTGGGTGAAAAAAAAGTTGTGTCATCGCCTTGCTTTGGTACGCTTAGTGCCCAGACCCTAGACTGATCAGATCCGGCAATAAAGATATGGTCTCTGATGGCGAAAGGGCGTGCAGAGGGGACAAATTTCAGTCTTTTTTCCCATACTAACCTTCCACCTAGGCGATCAATGCAGTAAAGACTCCCGCGTGAGACAAAGTAGACATTGTCGAGGGTGCGTGCAAATTTATAGTCCTTTTCAATATTATTTAACTCAATCCCAAGTTTCTGAATCTTTTCAGGGTCTGGTGGTTGCTTCTCTTCCTCTTTGAATTTCTCCTTCATTACTTCCTCGAATTGTGCCTCAAATGCCACGAGTTCGCTTGAGATTGTTGGACTGGGGGCAACAGGTGCCCACGGCAGTGGGGCGGGAAGTTCGTACACCCATCTTTTAACGCCATTAATACGATCAATGCAGATTAAAAGATTCAGCTCTGATTGAGCCTCAACAAATAGATCCTCTTCTGTTAACGTAACCCTGATAATTTTTCCCCTTTGAAGTATGTGATGCCATGCGACCGGCATATCTAGGTTCTCTAATTCCTTAACAGCCTGTTCGTATGTGGTTAAAGGGATTATCTCTTCAATTGTCTTTTCTTTTGAACAGCCTATCAGTAAGACAAACAAAGGTATAAATTGTTTCATCACAAAAGATCCTTTATGTTAACCTTTCTTCTCTTCTCATATTCTTTAAGACGTTTAATTCGCTGAATATCCGACTTGATCCTTGACAGGGTCTTGAATCTGAAAATGGAAGGGTTGTCCTTTAACTGGGCCCTTAGTTCTTTTAGAAAGAGCTGCCATGATCCTGCAAACAGCTTGTCCCGTAGCTGAATAAGCATTTTATCATCGGCTGTGATCTGAATCCTAGTTTTCGTTTTAAGCATTAGAAACGCTTCGACTCGCGCTTGACCAACTTTAGCTTGTACAGGATACTGCAACATCAAGCATTTTAGGTTAAGGTATAAGCTTACGAAGAATTTTTTAAAAATCCAGTCAGAGTTAGTCCAGTAATTGTTCAAAAATGTGTGGGAAAAGTTTTAAAATCCATTTCTCGAGCGTAAATCTTCATTTTATAAGCTCGAGCACACATAATTTAACAATTAC
>SBBU01000185.1 GCA_005239585.1 Planctomycetaceae bacterium | reverse complement strand
TTTGGGAGCTATTGCCATCTACACCCCGTAAAAAACTGCTGACACGTGAGAGATTAACTCCGCTGCTATGTAAATGTCAAGCGACACTCCAATAAATCTTTTCCCTTTGGTAGCAACTTGCAAAAGCGCAAATGATAAGCCTATTATGGCATTCCACTCCTGCTATACACTGTTAATTTGGCTAATCATTTGCATTTTCGTCCCGTCCGATTTTGGGACGGGACGAAAAATCACGGAACGCGTGCTAGGATTTCCTCACCCGATTTTTAAACCAGTCGTACTGCCCTAAAATGAGTGTGGTAAACTACCCTTCTGAGTGATACGGCCTTCATGTTGTTATTTCATGCCCCACTTGAAGGTAAATCAATATACCACTGATTGAAGACTGGAGAAAACTATTTTGGTAGAATTCTCGTTGTGCAAAACCTCAGGATAATAGACGCTAATTTAAATCGGGCGCGAGAGGCGGCGCGCGTAATCGAAGATCACTTGCGCTTCGGACTAAGCTCGCGAAAACACTCATTAAAAATGAAAGAGCTAAGGCATTTGCTGGGAAAAATACAGGAGAAATATGGGATGCAGGCCCTTGCTCGCAGAGATGTTGATCACGATCCAACCAAGTTCGATTCCTTGCCTACGTTGCCGTCTCGTCATAAAGATCCGTTCTATTCAAACTCCGTCCTTGAGCGTAATTTCAAGAGGCTTCAGGAATCGCTTCGAGTCCTCGAAGAGGAGACCAGATCAACACCGATATCAATTCAAATATCCAAGGCAAGATTCTCCAGCTACAAATTGGAAAAAGAAATATTATTCCAGACCAATAAAAAGCAAAAATTAGCAGGTAAAAAACTTTATATAATACTCGACGCCAATCTATCGAAGAATCCTTTAGAAATGGCTGGAAGGATACTAAGCAAGGGGGTAGACATCATTCAGTTACGCGCAAAATCAATATCAGACAGGAAATTTTTCACCCTTGCATCCGCAATAAAAAAAATTGTGCCTGCCCGAACACTATTTATTATCAATGACAGGACAGATATTGCAATGGCGGTAGATGCGGACGGAGTCCATATCGGTGAGAGCGATCTCCATATCAAAACAGTCAGAAGACTTGTGCCTCCGAGGTTTATAATAGGTAAAACCACTCACAATCTGCATGAATTAAAAAAAGCGATAAAAGAGAAGGCGGACTATATTTCAGTAGGGCCCTTGTTTCCAACCCCGCTAAAGAAAAATCTACCTGCCAACGGACTAGTCTATATGAAAGATGCTGTCAAGTCTGGTCTGCCATTTTTTTGCATAGGAGGGATCACACCAGAAAAAATTCTTAGAGCTAGCCTACAACGGGCAGCTATTTGCTCTTACGTGATGCTTTCCAAAAATCCAGGCAAGGCAATCAACCTAATTAAAAAGGCATTGTCCAGAGTGAATAACCAAGTCATTAGCGGACATTAGTCTGAACAGTGTAGGAGGCCATGTACCTATCCACTAGCTTTTCTATCTTTGTAAATTTAAGGTACATCTCTTGATTGTTGATCACATCTGAGAGCAGCACAGGCTTGTTAACGTTATCTGTTAAAAGCCATATTAGACGAAAGTTCAATGCCTGTGTATTATTTGGTGAGTTATTTGAGGAAATAGAAAGCAAATATTCCGGCGTTATCTTCTTTACGTTTGTACTGGGTAGATCAAGAAAACCCAGCGAAATTATCTTATTAGCAAACCATCTCGTACCCACGCCTTGTTCACTATTATCTGAGAGGCCATCGCCGATAAAAGGATTTACACCCATGATCCCAGCCATAAGAGGATCATCAAGACGAGAACCAAATTCTCTCTTCCAAGATGCAGAATATATAACCTTGTATTGCGGTATATATTCTACCTGCTGTACAGATTTAGTCCTTGGCAGAAAATAGAAATAAATAACCTTGATTCTGCTTGATGATACATAATCAGGGATTGTGCCGCTCGATTGGCTGCACGTTGCTGATAAAGCAAGAATTATTAAAATCATAGGGCAAGACCACAGTTTCATAGCTTGTAATCCATAATCGCCTTTTTAACACCATCCACTACAGAATCCACACCAATCTTATACTGCTCGCTTTTGTTGCGCAATTTTATGTCGACATTATTTTCAGCAAGAGTCTTACTACCAACTGTGACGCGTACCGGAAACCCTATAAGATCAGAATCGGCAAACTTTACGCCGGCTGTTTGATCTCTGTCATCCAAGAGGACATCAACACCTGAGGATCTTAACTTGTCATAAATAGATAGAGCTGTCTTGGATATAGTCTGATCTTTTGGATTTATGGCTACAATAACAACCTGATAAGGGGCGATTTCGAGGGGCCATATTATTCCATTTGAATCGTGATGTATTTCAATTGCGCTGCCAACTATTCTATTAATGCCTATGCCATAACATCCCATCACCATTGGTTTCTGCTGACCCTGATCATTGATAAATGTAGCCCACATAGCCTGTGAATATTTCGTGCCAAGCTTAAACAAATGGCCCACTTCTGTCGCATTAGAAAACTCAAGCTGAGCCATACATCGAGTACAGAGATCACCTTCCTTTGCCGCCCTGATATCGGCAAACATGGTAGGAGTAAAATCTCTATGTAAATTGACGTTCACAATATGCTGATCCATTGCATTAGAACCAGCTACAAAATTCTGCATGTTCTCGCAAGAGAGGTCACAAACGATCTGGATATTCAAGCCTACCGGCCCGGAGAAACCAAACGGTCCTTTTGTGATCTCTTCAACCTCAGCCTGCTGTGCCAGCTCCAGACTTCCTATCTTACATGCCTTGGACAGTTTTGACAAATTCACTTCATGATCACCCCGCACAATAGCTGCTATGAATTCCCCGGTCTTTAATGATTTAAATATAAGTGTTTTTACGATATTTGAAGGAGAGATTCCCAGAAAAGAAGAAAGTTCTTCTACAGAGCGAACATTAGGAGTTTGTACCTTTTCAAGCGCAAGTTGTGTTACTGTCTTGGTCGAAAAAGTTTGCGGCGGAGCAAAACACTCTGCCTTTTCGGAATTCGCGCAATAACCGCATTTCTTACATGAGGCTATTTTATCCTCGCCGTGCTGACATGGGATCATAAATTCGTGAGAATGACTACCTCCCATCAAGCCTGTATCAGCCTCTACCGGCTTGTAGTTCAACCCTGCCCTTTCAAAAATCCTGCAGTAGGCCTCATATTGAGCCTGATAACTCTTTTCCAAGCCTGTTTCATCTATATCAAAGCTATAAGCATCCTTCATTATAAATTCTCTTGACCTCATTACACCAAAACGCGGCCTGATTTCATCCCTGAATTTTACCTGTAATTGAAAAAGCGTTATAGGAAGCTGTCTGTATGATGACACTTCATTTCTGACAAGAGTTGTTATTACCTCCTCATGAGTCGGGCCCAGCACATTCAGATGTTCATTGCGGTCTTTAAATTTACACATTAGTGGCCCAAAGTCTTCTGCCCTGCCCGACTCTTGCCAGAGCTCGATTGGCTGAAGCACAGGCAAAAGGACCTCAACTGCGCCAGCTCTTAACATCTCCTCGCGCACTAGGTTCATTGCCTTTTGAAGCGAAAGCCAGCCCAAGGGGAGATAGTTATATACCCCGCTCGTAAGTTTTCTAATCATAGATGCACGAATCATCAGCTTGTGACTGGGAATCTCAGCCTCTGTCGGATTGTCTCGCAGTGTCTGAATAAGTGTCCTTGTCCATCTCATATAAAGCTCAAATGTTAACCAGCTACTGTTAAAAAATAAAGCAATTTAATAGCATTTCAGCGGAATGAAGTTAAACAACACAGTTTTAATCTTGGATATTTACTCTTGAAATTCCCATGATGGAAAAGTTCAAAGTTCAACGTTCAAATGCCCCGCCCGCAGGCGAGGCTCGCTCGCCTCTGGCAAGCGGCAAACAAAACCCAAATGTCAAAATCCAAATAGATCAGAAATTTGCATTTTGGCTTTGGATTTTGTTGTTTGTTTGAAATTGGTGTTTTGAACTTTGAACTTGACACAACATGAAACGAAGAAAATGCCTGAATAATGACTATTTTTACTTAATCAGCTAAATAGTTACGAATTCGTTTTATAACTCCGATATGTTTGCGATTTCCTGTTCGATAAATTTACCAATCTTACGATATTTCTCATATCTTTTTGCGAGAAGCACCTCCAATGGAATAACCTTGAGCTTATCTAAATACTTGATCAAGTAGGTCTTTAGGACATCTGCCATTTCATGCTGTTTTCTGTGCGCAGCGCCAAGAGGTTCCGGAATTATTTCATCCACGATCCCGAGTTCAAGCAACCTTTGTGGTGTGAGGCTCAGCAGTTCAGCAGCCTGAGGGGCCTTTTGAGCATCGCGCCAGAGAATTGCAGCACAGCCTTCAGGAGAAATTACAGACAAGTAACCATTTTCAAGGATCGCAATTATATCAGCAAGACAGATCCCGAGCGCTCCACCAGAACCGCCTTCACCTGTTATAACGCTTACTATTGGCGTCCTCAAAATAGACATGTAATAAAGATTTTCTGCAATCGCATTAGCTTGACCACGCTCTTCCGCCCCGATACCCGGATAGGCACCGGGTGTATTTACCAAAGTCACTATAGGCAGCCTGAACTTCTCTGCCATCTTCATTTTAGCTAATGCCTTTCTATACCCTTCAGGATGAGGACTTCCAAAATTGTATTTTATCCTTTCCTGAGTGGTACTTCCCTTTCTATGTGCCACCAGAAGCACCTTGTGGCTCCCTAAATTAGCCAGTCCAGTTACAATTGACTTGTCATCTCCAAAGCAGCGGTCTCCATGCAGTTCGATAAAATTCTCAAATGACATGGTGATATAATCTGCCGCATCTGGCCTCGCCTGGTTTCTTGCAAGTTGCACCCTTTGCCATGCTTTAAGGCCCATATATGTGACTTTCTTGTGATCTTCACACCTTTTCCGCAGCCTATCGATTTCAGCCGAAAGATCCACCCCTGTTTTAGCTGTAAAATCTTCCAGCTCTTTTATCCTCTTCTCTAGCTCTGCAATCGATAATTCAAAATCTTCGTAACCCTCTTCCATAAGAAGACCCTCAAATGCAACAGCACATTATCCCATGTAGCTAAATCAATATCAAGAATTTCCCTATCACGAGTGATTTTTGTTCAAGGTCACTATCAAAATGGCGCCACAGGTTTACCCACAAGGCCCCATTTGATAAAATTAAATAAATGGCATTTGGCAACCCTCTAGCTCTTCTTCTATTGGCACTTGTAGCAATCCCTCTAATACTTAGTTTCTTTAGAATTAAGCCAATTCCAGTTTTAATGTCATCGCTTCAGATATGGAACAAAATCAAGGATAGAAATCCCCCTATAAAAGAGGCAAGGCAACCAAAACTATCGTTTTCTGTTATATTGCAGATACTAGGGGTCATTTTTGCCGTGTTAGCTCTCTCTGCCCCAAGGATTTACCAGACAATTCCACAGCCTCTTCATTTATATCTAGTTATTGACACTAGCATAAGTATGGATACTAGATTCAAACACACGACTAGGTTGGGTTATGCCATCGAAATGTCCGAGAAACTACTAGGGAAACTAGAATCTGGTGACAAGGTAACGCTAATAACCCTGCATCAACCGTCGATAACCGGATCAACTGACGAAATACTCGATCATATTAAAAACTTGAAGGCCGTTTGCGCAAAGACTGATATCCAAGCTATCAGTGATCAAATAAAGGATCCAACTGGTCAAATAGTTGTACTTTCTGACCTGCCTGTCGACAAGGGAGGTCAGAAACTTCCCAACTCAACAATTCTCAGTGGCAAATCTGAAAATATAGGAATCGTTCATTTCTCAATTGAAGAAGGTGATCAAATCACATTATTTGCGAAAATTCTGAATCTCTCTCCCGGAATTAAGATCCCAATTCAGCTCGTTCTTGATGATAAAAAAATTGAGCCTGATTTCATCATAGACTCCAAGGCCAAGTTTGCAACATTCGTTCATAAGCTGAAAGACAAACCCCGCAAAATTGAAATCACAATAACTAAACAAGATAATTTTCCACACGACAATAAAGTTGTTGCTCAAAGACTAGATGGAAAAATGCTCAATGCTTGTCTGGTAGGAAGTAACAATTATCTCCTAAAAGCTATTGAAGCCACTGGGATACCAATAAAAGAAGAAGATCCTGCCAAGACCCATAGTGTAGCAATATATTACAAAACCATGCCATCTAATTTCACAAGCGCTTACAGTTGTATTGTCGATCCCGAACCGAAATCAGAGAACCCTCTCAATCTAAAGATAGGTAAGACATACCAACCGAATATAATGTCAGCCTCACACGAATTGTTTCAATTCGTCAAACTTGACGGATCTGACTTGAAAGTTAGGGAAATCAACATGAAAGATATGACTCCAGTCCTATATGCTGATAATAAAGTCGTCGCAGCTCTTGATTCAACAGGAAAGATTTTAGTGCTAGGACTGGATATCACAAACTGGCAAAAACTCGCTGCACCCTTTACAGTTTTCTGGGCAAACTATGTAAATCATATAAGGAGAGAAATGAAGATTAGCGCTGGTTATCAGATAGTAAAGGCAGGAGAACCTGTAACACTCAGCTCAGGACCAAGTTTCATTCCGACAAGACCGGGAGGATTCACCCATGAAGACATAACGCTGTATGCCAACTTACTCGATGTTCACGAATCAGACAATGAAGGCGAGGAATCATTAGCGCTTGACCTAAATCGAAATCAAGGTTATATTAATCAGCTAATCGAAATGAATTCATATCTTGTAATAGCCTTCTTAGCATCATTGCTACTCTCATGGCTATTCGAGAGGTAATAGATGCAATATACTGTACTCGTCATAGATGACACTAAAAGAGTCCTGGAAATCATCACCCATTTCCTTACAAGCGAAGGCTACACAGTGAAAACAGCACAAGGGGCAGAAGAAGGAATTGCAATAGCCAAGGCTGGAGGGGTCGACATGGTTCTCCTAGATATCATGATGCCAAAAATGGATGGATATACAGTAGGAAAGATTCTAAAAGAAGACCCCAAAACAAAAGAGATCCCAATCGTCATGCTCACGGCAAAATCAGTCATTCTAAGTACACCTAAGAACTTCTTTTATGGCTTGTACGGTTTTCTTGCTAAACCATTCTCAAAGGCCCAGCTTGTAAAGACTGTCGAAGAGGTTATCAAGGTCACCAAATCAGACGAGGATACACAATTTTTAAAAATTGTTGAAGAAGAGGGGGAAATCACAGAGATAGATGCCATTAGAAAACCAGACAGTCAAGAAGAAAAATCTAACTGAATTCACTTAAAAACTGCTGATAATCTGACCAAATATTTATATTAGTAAATGGGTTTTTCCCATTTACCAGCCACTTGGTCTCATCGATATCTATAATATTTGTCTTTACCCGGTTAAAAAAACCATTTACCTGATAATTGTCTTCAGCGAGCGCCTTTGAACCCACCTGAGCACAACGAACAGAATAAAGAGCATGAAGCACCTGGAGTTCTCCTCCTGTCCTTGGACAAGTTACATCAAAATCTACAGATTGATCTATCAAAAAGCCCATGAGATTTTCATTTAACCAAGGCATGTCACATCCAAATATAAAGCAACGGTCATTACTGCAATTGTTCAGAATTTCCACAATACCAGCGAGCGGACAATAAAACTCAAAAGTATCCTTTAGATAACGCACATTATTATCTACAGTTCTTTTTACATCTTTGTAACAGACAAGCACCTCAGGGAAAAGCCCTACCAACCTAGATGTTATATAATTCAACAAATTAGTTGAGCCAACAGGAAGCAAAGCCTTGTCCTGACCCATCCTAGCGCTTTTCCCGCCTGCCAGGACGCCGCAAGAGATTCCTTTAAACATTTAAAATAAAATCTGCTATCTGTTTAATTTGCGATCGTTTAAAGACAGGTACATACAGTGAATTCCTATCATCGCAAATAATTGCTTTAACTTGGATTTTTTCATTGTCGTGAATAAAAGACCGCCCAGGCGCAGCTATTTCGATTTTTGGTAGTGATCCTGACTTGAACCCTTCCACCAAAACTAAATCGAAACCTTTAAAATACTTTAGCAGATCCTTTTGCCCAATAGCTTCACGTCTAATTAGAGCAAATTTTGATTTTGAAACTACACAAGTCGAATCAGCCCCTGCATGAAAATGTCTGTACGAATCTTTGCCCTTGTGGTCAATCTCAAAATCATCATGTACATGCTTTATGGTACCAACTTTTAAACCCCTCAATCTGAACTCTTTGACTAGTTTTGTAATAAGAGTCGTCTTTCCAGAATTTTGCCAACCTATTATGCTAATAAATTTTGATACCATTTTTAGAAAAGAGTTGAGGTTGTTTACCAAACATTAAAAACGAACCGTGTAAATAAGAGCACAGAGAAGACAGAGGTCACAGAGAACTACCATTCTGTGTGCTCTGTCTCCTCTGTGATCTCTTACACTCAGGGAGTCTAAATTTAATAAAACTTGCATACGCAGCTTTTTAACTAAAACCGGTATGACTTCTTTCTTATACTGCGTGGAGGATAATTCTTGCGTTTGAACATCATGATTCAGAGTCTCAAACATTCAAAGGGTCATTTCTTTCCAACTGGCACAAACTCAAGTTTCTCTTTATCAATTTTAATATCATCACCATAGGCAGCACATATCATCTTTAGTATGTCAATCAATTTCACATTGTCAAATCTCATCTGAATTTCTTTACCTTTTGCGAGGGCTGTTGAATCTGACACATCCAAATGTATTTCTTGTTTTGATGCTATTTGAGCAAGGATTTCCTTTGGGGTCATCTGCCAAAAATCATAACTTGCATCCTTTGCTAGCTTGTCATTGATGCCTTTTGGTACACTGCTCTGTTTCTCTAATGTCAGTGAATAAGACGATAAACCCGGCCATAGCCTCTCGGGTGTACTGACAAGCACGATTCCAAATATCACATCATAATCAAGGTTTAGATCAGCAGCTATTTTCTCTACAATATCAATAATAGGCTTCTTCTCATGATTCAAACTCAATTTTTTCTCCTTAAATTTTTCCTGCAACGCAGGATCCAGGATCACCGGAATTCACTTCTCCTGTGAAGCGCCCCGAACTGTTATAGTATGAAACACTTGAAGAATCTCTGTGTCATCCAAGACAATATCTATCCTAGTCTCTTGCAGTTTTTTCCTCACATCTATATTGTCGTTATACTTCTCCGCCTCCCATTTTAGTCTATTGAAAAAACTTCTATCCAGCTTAACTCCTCGTTTAGATGAATGACTCAACAATGAAGGTATTGCCGCCCTCCCCTTTTTGATTAATTTATCCCCTGCTTCCTTTGATTTCACAGCATCTTTACCTAGATAATCTGTTACTAATTTTTCTATGTCAGGGTCTTCTTTAGAAGGCTGGAAAGAGAGCAACAAAATCAGGATTGAATATGCTTTACCATTGCTCATTATGTGACCAGCAGCTTGATAACTACGATCTCTATTTGTGCCCGGTCTACTCAATATTCGTTTACTGGCAGCAGACGTTCAGGCATTATCATGCAAAGTACTGCCAGATCGGTAGCATAACACTTGCAGTTAAGGCAATACTGAATAACCCAGTAACCTTTGTCCTTGCCATCAGGTTTCTGATTTTCAATAAGATACTTTGATGTCTTTTTATACCACTGTTTCCAAGTATCTGACTTGTCATCGTGGAAAAGCGCAGCAGTCGAGAGATAGAACCCTGCGTAATCCCATTCGCTTAACCCGCCGCCTCTGTAGTTATAGTTGAAATCGATTGCCTTTTTAAGCATGCTCTTTGCGTCTGAATCGTTCTTGCTTCCCAATCCATAAAATATTCGCAATGCCGCACCTATTCCATATAGCGTACCACCCTCGCCATCCTTTGAACCGCCAAACTTCTTTGCAAGTTTTAAAAGAGCATCTAGATCCGCCTTGTCAGTCGAAACACCAGCTTTATTTGCAGCCCTGATAGCCATGTAGCACAAAGCTGTTACGCCCGAGTCTGAGGGCCCGCTCTTTGGATTCTTTGGCCAACCGCCATCTGAGTTCTGCATTTTTTCCAATACTAAAAGCCCTCTTTTTAATATACCCTTTACTTCACCCGACTCTGTCGAATCCTTCAAACTGCCAAATAAATGGGCCAATACGAGCACACCACAAGCATGTTCAAATACATTTCCCATACCTGTTGAATCATATGCAGACATGAAACCATCTTTCTCCCTCACACCTTTTGTCTTTAACCAGTCAAGACCCTTTCTAAGCGGCTCTGAATATGGGCCGCGTTGAAGAGTCGTACCAGTAGACATGAAAACAAGCATAGTAAGCGCTGTGCATGCTACGCTAGGAGGCTGATTCTTCTCGCAACCCCAAGACCCGTCTTTATTCTGATTTTCCTTCAGCCAGTTAATGCCTTTCTCTATTGCAGTGCGTGCCTCTGGCGTTATCTCTTCCTGAGAATCCTGCAATGACAATGAGGATATGCAAATAAACCCAACCAGCAGGCTGAGCAATTTCTTCATACATGCCTCCTAAAGAAATGACATTCCACTATTATCAATATATACATTTATACGTAATATGAATCGGATGTGTTTGACAAAGACCTTTGGTATCTGTTTGAACCCGCGTTATCGGCCCGGCTCTATCGCTTCCAGCAGCTTCCTTGTAATCATTTTCAAGGATGACTTGTCTTCTATGAATTTTGCAACAGGCAGACTCAATCTATAATAGAGATTTACAAAATCAGAGCCCGGCAGATTTGTCCTTAGCAATTTATCTCTCATCCCATAGAAATTCTCCAGCTTGCCTTCAAAAACAGTCCCTAGAGCCGTTGTTGCAATAATACAAAGACCGCCATTTTTAGAGTTGCCGGGTTCACTTGTAGGTCCGGTCGGAGGAGGTGGCGGCGGTGGAGGAGGTGGCGGCGGCTGAACTATCGAAGGCTGTGACTTGGCCGCGTAAATGGTGTTACCAAACGCACCTAAATTTATCCTTTGGCCATTCGGAGTTGGTTCATTTGAATAATTATCAGCCGGATCTCCAGTATCTACTGCCTTTGATCCCTCTGTCTCACGAAAATCAAGTTTGTCTTTGTCTTTAAAAACAACATCAAATGCTATATTGCCTGTCTGAGTAACCGGGATAAACCAGTCATCCATGTCATTCGCGTAAAACAAGTTGTATCCACCCGTTACAGTTGATTTTATATTTAGGACTCCAAATCCCTTGTTGTACATAATCATGTTATTTCTCAATACAAGTTTAGAACTCATCACATCCAAACCATTTCCTTTATTTGAGATCAGTGTGTTGTTAATAACTGAAAGTTCAGAATTCAGGCTCGAACTTAATGGGGTAATCATGCCCGTAAGCACACAATTTTGAACAGTCAGCTTGGATGAAGCAACGGCAATCCCAGTTCCGCCGCCCATTAACAGCATATCCCTGATAACAGCAGGAGGCTGGCCTAAAACGCTTACAACCGTGATACCAGTGTTAAGACTCCCAAAGTCAAGTATAGTATGAAGAGCAGAAAATCCTTTTAGTGTTACACCCTCTCTAAGAACCAGAGGAAATATTATCTTGTACGTACCGGGGGCAATAAGTATTGTGCTTCCTGAGACTGCGGCGCTAACCGCTGATTCAATATTTGGATACCCATAGCTATTTATAGAAATTGGCGGATTCGGCGTAGCATTGCTTGTAACAGGTGTACTGCTGTTCCCGTCAAGATCAACGGCAACAAGCATGAATAAATATGGTTGTCCGTTCGTTAGCCCGCCAACTGTGAATGTTTCCTTCTCTTTTCCTATATCTACAACACTATCTGTCCCTCCCGGATCTAAACGATAGGTTAAAGAGTACTTTGTAATATCAAGACTTGAACTTTTCTTCCACTTGAGAAGCACTGATGAATCCTGCGGCAGCGCAATGAAATCCGTTGGCGGCTGAGGGGGAAGATTTTTTCTCTTGACCCAGAACTCCTGGGAAGCTGACCATTTTGAGAGAGCTCCATTAGCATCAACCGTTCTTACCCTCCATGTTACCCTTGTATCTTCAGCCATAGGTGAAGGAATAGTATATGAAGCCGTGCCAGCTGGAGTTATAGACTCGTGAAGCAAGCTGTTGAGTACTTCCCCATCGGTATCCACACGAACTATATAACGAAGCCCCGAAGAAGGTGTTTCATCATTAGTAACTGCATTCCATGCTAAAGTGGGCTGTGTTTCATTTGTGCTCACACTGTTCGCAGGGGTGAAACCGCTGGATGGGGCCTCAGGCGCGTTGTTAAGGCTTGATTTAAAGGCGTAGAGAGTCCCATTGTTCGTTGCAACATAAAGCATACCATTAGATATCGTAGGCGAGCAATAGACCTCTCCAGATAAAGCAAATGTCTTCTTCAAGATCAGGTTTGTATCAAACACGCTCAAAGCCTTTCCATCACTCGACCCGACAAAAACAAGATTACCTACAAAAGCGGGTGTTGACGACATTGGGAAATCGGTCGCCGATCCCAGCGAGGCGCTCTGTAAAACGTCTGTTGACGTGTTCAATCTGTAAAGTTTCTGACCTGCCTGTTTTCCGCCGACGAAATATACAAAACCATCTTTGAAGACTGTATTGGACGTCATCGAATTGCTGTTCGAACCCCCTATTGGAATTGCTGTTGTAGCACCTGTAGAAGCATTTATTTTGTAAACATTAATATCATTTGCTCCGGGAGCAACATAGATAGTACCACTGTCATATGTGCATGATGAATACATGAATCCGCCTGCTACTGTAACTACACCGTTTGTACCAAATCCACTCACCAATTGCAGCGTATTAATGTCCAGTGCAAAAAAACGATTCGCATTGTCGCCAAAATAGACAATATTGTTTACAACACATGGAGACGTCAAGACAGGTTGAGGGCTCTTATCGTATACATAACGCCATATAGTTGCACCAAAAGTGCTTGGATTTGTAATATCGAGGGCTATAACGCCATTAAGTGGCGCCCCTGCCCCAACAATGAGGACATTTCCAACTATTGTTGGAGAAGAAAAAACCTCTGAATAGAGTGATCTTCTCCATATCTCAGCGCCGGTTTCAATATCAAGCACATGTACATTCCCCTCCTTTGAAATAATATAGATCCTTCCATTGTGCACCAGTGGTGTAGCGAAGACCGAAGCGCCGCTTGTTTTAAACGGTTGCCATGCAAGTTTAGGAATACCGTACTTGTTGCTCTCTTCAACATCAAAGCAATAAACCTTGCCGTTAAAATCACATGCGATAATATACCCATCAGAAACCACCGGAGATGCAATAATTTCCTTATTGCCCTCTACCTGATAAGACCATGCAAGATTGAGATTTTCATCAAAGCCAGTCTCATATGATACTCTCTTGGCGTGAAAACTAGCCCAATCTTCTGATCTGACAACTCCTGCCAGTAAAATGATGAAAAAAAGATATAAAATTCTCATACTATTACATATTTTCCACTTTATGTGACCTTTCTAGGGAAGCAAATACCTTGCGGTTTATTGCACGCAAGCGCCCCAGTTTCATAGACCGGAACCGTATCAATCTGCGGTTTCTGATATGGTTTTTTCAGTTTATTTTTTTCGCTATTTTGTTGATCCTGATAATCCATTTTATCCTCCTCAGTAAGGGAACATATAAACCTGTCCCGTATCTGTTGCGATAAATATATGTGCCTCTGTAGGCAAGATTGTGCGGATTACAACACCACTACCCAGATCCAAAAGAATACTGGCAGAAGTTATCGCCATTGTCGAATCAACATTTACTAGAAATACCTTGCCATTCTCATCACCTATGAAATATCTGCCATCAAGAACGCTCATAGCATAGGTACCGACTGTACCCACAGCCGTACCTGAAATTGTTGTTATTGGAGATGCCGGAGTACCTGTAAGATGCGCGGCTGAGTCCAGATTAATAAGATTTATGCGACCGTTGTTTTGACCTACAACCGCAATTTTTCCGTATGAAGTTATCCCATTCCTTTGGAATACTCCCCCTTCCGCTCCGTCATTCGTTGTAGTATCGCCAGCCCCTATCAAAACACCGCTTCCATCTGCCGGCCAGTTGGTATTCAAACGATCAAATGAAACATTCATAGCATTTATTGCAAAGACCCTTGGATTAGTGCTGCTAAGGCTCAACGTCGCTGCCCTACGAGAGCTTGATGCGACTACAAAAGTACCATTCCACTCGTATTGCGGATTTTCGTTGAAGATATCACCATCTGGACCATCCGGATCAACACCTGGGCCGCCTGGATCATATTGTGTATACTCGCGCGTAGTCACACTGCCCGAAAGCTGAACCATCAAGGCATGGGCTCTAAGAGAAGTACTACTATATTCAGTTCCAAGGAATAAGTAGTGCTGTGTGCCGGCATCTATATTAAGCCTATCAATTGTCGGCTGTGTGTAGCTCCTGGCATTACCGGGCAATGCTGTTACCACAGTAGCTGCAACACTGCCTGTTGCAGTATTGTATGCCAACTTGTAAACCTGTGCATTATTCGAATCATCTATTCCACAGAAATAGAAAAAGGCGCTATTAATGTTGCTAATATTGTAAGAAACAAAGTTGAGCCATGCGAGATCTGATATTAATGGTGTTGTAATTTCTTTTACATTTGTAAGCGTTATATCGGCTTGCGTGCTGATTCTCGGATTTGTCGAGTCATTATACCGGAGTCTTATAATATGAGGCCGCACTGCTGCAGCGGGAATTCCTGTTGATGCAAAAGAAACTTCATCAGAATCACCGGCATCATATGAACCGTTACCATTTGTATCAACTGTGAGCACAAGCGGCAGTCCAATCAGTTCTCCGTAGGTTGTATGGCTGAAATTCGGGACAGTACCCCCTCCTCCAGAAAACGTATCACCAGATTTTGCCACCACTTCACCAAGACCAACCGAGGCCCCATCTTTATTTGTAATTGTATTATAAGCGACAACAATCTGTAGGATGTCGTCCATATTGGAACCTCCTGACCCTACTTGTCCAACAATTGCATAGGCAGAATTTAAGATCCCACCCGCAGAGACACCGCCTTGAATTCCCTTTCTCTCTGCCCTGCCCGACTCTGAACCTGCATTGCTTGTGAGTACCTTTAGATTCGTCACCCACTCTGCCTTTGCACTTGCCCCGTCAAGATCTCTATCCTCGCCTTTTCTCTGTCCAGTGTTTGGAGTAGCTGCGTCGTTGCTTTCTTTGAATATAATTACAAAATTACTTGACGAAGGGCTGACATCTACATTACCACCTGAATTGCTGGCCGTATTTCCTGTAGCATCAAAAGTGGTATTAATAGAATCGACCTTCCCTCCCGGCGAATTTATTACTAAATGTTTTCCAGTGCCTGACTGTCCGGTAAATGCTATTCCATCAAAGTTGGTCCATGAAGTTGAATTTGCAAATATCTGCATGCCGCTGGCATCTGCACCTGAAAAGCTTAGCGAAGT
>SBBU01000151.1 GCA_005239585.1 Planctomycetaceae bacterium | reverse complement strand
TTTACAGATTGCATCCCTAACGGTCCGCCAGAATCCTTGTACATCTTGAACTTTTCAGGCATTTTCGGCAGAGAAACCTTTGTATCGATTTTGCAGTCGACTCGGTTCAGGAATGGTGTCAGCTCCTTGATAATTTCATCCATGTCGCCCGCCTTCATGGCATCCATGCCTCCGGCAAACGTGAGCCGCTTTGGTACTGCTTCGAGCTTGGGAGCCCCTGAAAGGGCGTTTTCAGTATCGACAGATCCTTTGCCCTTGTGGATAAGCTGAGATAATTTGCGCTTCTTGGAATCGTCCCAGTAATTGCGCCTTGCATCCACATCAGAATTGCCTTCTTTAATCTCGATAAAGTATTTTCCATTCTTGTTTATCTCAAAATGATTATCTGTCGCTGTGATTTCTTTCACCCCTTTGGCAAGCTGCAACCCAGTCTCGCCATCAAGAAGATGATTGCGCTCAATGCGAACGTTCCCAGTCTCCTTGAGGTGTATTCCGATCTTGTTCTCTGCAAAGAGATTATTGCATATCACGTAATCCTTCGAGGCTGGTTCCCCCTTTTTGGCCTTGGCGGGATCCATCCACAGGGCAATCCCACAGTTATTGTTATGAGAGAACTTGTTGCATTCGATCCTTGTCCCGTTGCCATGTTCGATAGCGATTCCGTGCGTCCTGTTCCCGTTGATTTCATTTCCGGCTAAGAGGTTGTTGCACGAAAATCCACACCAGAATCCATAGTTGCTGTTGTTAGCGAGATTCCCTATGAAGCAGTTACGCAGGCTGAACGTCGATTCGAATGCGTTGTTGGGACTGTAAGAACCATCGTTAAATGCTATAACGTTGTCATTGCAGATCCCTTTGCGATCCCCTTCTTTAATAGTTTTCTCGTGCGTTAGGAAGAAACCATCTCCGCCGTGTGTGAGTGAGTTGGCGACGATCCAGTTGCGATGGCTGCTGCTGGCCATGACAACTCCTGATGAATCACCGCCCCACGAGCCGCCATACGGGCGGTTGCAAAAATCGACAAGATTGTATATCACCAGATTTTCGCATGAGTTCCACAAGCCGACACCCCAGCCAGAGTTAAATGAAAAATCATTTTGAGCAAGTTGGCACCTGTTTGAATCAGCAAGGATGATCCCATTCTGTGCCTCCTGACTGGTACAATTTCGCACTATTGAATTCGTACATTTCTCCATCCAGATGCCGGCGCCATAGCTTCGCCACGAAGCTAAACTGCGCAGATGTAGAAATATGCCGACGTCTTTATTGTCTCTCTTGAGACGCTCCGCCCTGCTCGATGATGTGTTACAGTGTTCCAATACGATCTCCTCACATTCCTTAACTTGGACGTTGAAAAAGAAACCATGTACCTTGGCGTTTCGAATTGTAACCTTCTTGCAACCACTAATAGAAATCCCCGTCCCTTTACGCTTCTCCGCTGCCATTTTGCTGTCGCAACCCCACAGCTCTGCACCTTGAAAGTCCACTGTGACACCATCCTTTGAGATGTGCAGGACACCATTGTTATCTGCATCTTCTATTTTATATGTGCCTGGTTTGATTTTGACCGACTTGTCAATCACGATGTTATCCTTATCGATGACGATTTCCTCCTGATCTGCCGGAAAATTCACCCCAACTCCAAGCAAAAAAAGTATTCCTAGCATTCCAAACCATGAAATCAAGTTTTTCATGTAAAATAAATTTTCTTTCTTGATTGTAACTATATTCTAGTGTGTTTCAAACAGGGGCTCAGTCGCTCGCTTGAGAAATAAGAAAGCAAAATATGTATCTGCTATTTATAGACTTGAGGGCTGTGCTGACAGTTACAGGAACTTGACCAGCTCTACCTTGTTTTCAAAGCCGCGCTGGTAGCTGTAGTGAAGCTCATCGACGATCTGTCGTATGAGAAAGAAACTGAGCTTGTATCGACGCTCTTTTGTGAGGTCAAGATCCCCTTTAAACTCGAATACAGTCATGGGGTCTACAAGCTCTGCCTTAAACCTGATGCTGTCGATATCAAGCCTCAGAGTAATAGGATGTGTGTATCCCTTAAATTTTGAATAGTTTACAACAGAGGTCACAATCTCGTCTACAGCCAATATCAAAAGATTAGCCTTTTCAGCCGGTATATTAGCATCTTTAAAGAGCGCCTTTAAAGACTTTCTAAGCACTGCCGGGACATATTCTGACAGCTGAATTTCCTGGCTCTTCTGCACCTCTTTTATCATCTCTATTTATTTATACGACGGAAATGGTACGAAAGTTGAATAAAAAATGCAAAAATCGATCATATAGAGATTTGCAAATATTGACGTCTAATAGATATGAATGAGCGCGAGCTTATACAAAAATGTGCGGCAAGTGACAAATCCGCCCTGAACCACTTGGTAGAGGCATATATGCCGCAGATTTACAATTCAGTCTGCAGGACACTGCACTATTACAATTCAAGGGAGAATCCAGATGATCTGGCTCAATCAGTCTTCCTCAAGATTCTTGATAATAATTGCAAGACACTTGTAGAGTTCCGTTTTCGATCTAGCCTAAAGACATATCTCTCTGTGATAGCCGCAAACGAGACCATTAAACATCTAAGGCAAAAATCGGCCAAGATAATGAACCTAGATGGATTAATATCCGAACTAGCTCAACCAGAACCATCTCAAAGACTGATCGATATCCTACCAGGGGCAATATCCCGTCTTGAACCGCGTGACAGACTCGCGATCAAACTTTTCTACGAAAAAGGCCTTCCTTACAATCAGCTGGCAAGGCTTTTGCACGTATCACAGAATACCGTAGGTGCACTGCTTTCCCGCGCCCGCGAGAAGTTAAAGGGAATCATCTCTCAAATTTCACAGCCGTGATTTTTTTAATCAAACACGAAAACGTCGATATTCGTATATTAAATAGGCAATGTATGGGAAAGAACCATTCCGCATTCTTTGAGCAGCTCTTACGTTATCCACTCGTCAGTCAATTTCTAATTTTACTTATTTGCTCACCACTCAACCCTGCTCCTAGCATGGGAGTTCAATGGGACAAAATAGACCCTCTCAAAATTGATGATAAGACAAGGATAAAAATCGAAGAGGTTTTAAAGAGACTAGATGATGATGATTTCGAGGTAAGAGAAAAGGCACAGAAGGAATTAGACAAGCACCTTGACGACGATATCAAGGCCGATTATCTCCAGGCAGCTGTGCAAAAAGGGATTTATGAGGGCTACGAACTAAATATTAGGATAAAAAAGCCACTTGAGTGTTATAAGGATAAAAAGACAGAACTCGTTGAAAGCGGAAACAAACCCGAGTATACAAAATCTTACAAGATTTTATATGTAGAATCATGTCCCAGGTTTGAGTTTCAACACCTTTCAAAGGCATTGAGTAAGGATAGCATACGCTTGGGTTGGGGACTACTCCTCAGTGCAGACCCAGAGTGGCGACAACCAAAACCAGTAGTTGAATCCAAGGAGGTTAAATTCTTTCCTGACAAGTTAGAAGACCTGCTAGAGTTTCACGTGATCATAATCGGTGACATCGATCCCAAGAAAGACAAACTTAGTCGCTCCTCCTCTAATGATAAAATACTCAAAATTATTGAGAGATTTGTCGTGGAGTTTGGAAGAGGTTTAATATTTATCGCTGGTGACAAGTCAAATCCAGAGAACTTTAAAGATACTCCCCTGGAAGAACTACTACCCTTTTCAATCGATACGAAATTAAAGCAACCTGACAAGGAGGATTTTCAAAAGGAGAAGACTTGTAAGGTAACAAAAGATGGTAAATCCCATCCTCTCGTGCTTGAAGTTGACCCAAAAAATCCAAACCAATGGCTCTCTACAGAGGATAGCATTCAGGTTTGGGAGAAAGAACGACCGCCAATATATTGGTACAAAAAAATTGCAGATGGCAAGGAAAAACTAAAAAAAGGTACAGAGGTCTTGATGGTTACAAATCCTGGAGATGAACCACTTATCATAAGCTGGGCAGCTGGCAAAGGAAAGGTCATTTTTCTTGCAACTGATGAGACTTGGAGGTGGCGCAAGTTAAGAGGCGACGAGCCGCTCTATTATTCATTCTGGGAAAAGGCTCTGGATTGGGTTTCTCCATACGCGTATATCTTTAATATCACGGCAAATAAGCCAAGATATAGGAATGGAGATGAAGTTACCATAAGTGCAATGTTCTTGAAAAGTAAAGATCTAGTCACTGACTTCAAGGGAATCAACGTAACGATTAACCATCCGGATGGCCAGGAGTCACAATTAACTCTCACTCCACAGGGTAACAAGAAGCATAATTATCTAGGCTCATTCACCCCAAAAGTAGCCGGTTATCATACGATATATTTTAAGGATAAAGAGACCGGCTGGACCGCCCGATCCAAGTTTTACGTCTACAAAAAGTAGCAACGGGCTCTGTCCTGTACCAAAAGGACCACGGCTTTAGCCATGCCGCCCCTGTGGGGCGAGCCTCGCCAAAAGCGGGAGGCTCGCCCAGAGGGCGGTCAGCAGCAAGCTACGGGGGATTCGGCGGAGGTGAATAAAGTTTTTTCCAGTTCATAGTAGCCTGCATCTTGTAGGTGGCCATGAGTGTCCGGACCACCTCTTGGGCACGTTCAGAGTGTAGAATGTTCTAGTCTTCGTAAAGCTGGACGATATCGTTATCCTTTACGTCGTCTAGTGTGTAGCCTTCAAGAGGCGATCCATAGGAAAAGACTTGTTGAACATCCTTGAGGACAATTTTTGCAACCTCCTTGCCATCTCGTCTTACGACATATTTCTGACCTGGACGTGCCTTGTTTAAAGTCCCAATATCAACCATTACCCCGCGATCAGTTGACACATGAAGGACCTTGCCGACTAGCTTGTCATCAAGCACACCACGTCTTATCTCTGCATCATCATCTACTTTTATCTTAGCACTCTTGTCTTCCGAATTCAGCTTCGCCTCCGAATCCAATCTATCAACCTTTGTCAGTTTTCCTCTTGCTAGAACCTTGTCGTTTCTGAAGATATAAACAGAATCCCCTTCTTTCAGCAGATCTTCCCAACCGCCATTTATAGTAAAGCTATCTCCCGCCACTCCCGTGATTTTGAATTTTGTCTGTTTTGGGGGTTTGTCTGGCAGCTTTGAAACTTTTCTCATCGCAACTGCCTTATCCTTAACTTTTACATCGCCCCAGCTCCCTTCCACTATCTTGAGTTTTGTTTTGTCCTTCTTTTCTCCTACCAACTCCTCAACCTCTGCCACTGCGATTTTTTTATCGTTGCGCAGTATTTCAAATTTGAAACCTTTTTCAACGCCCTCCTTCTCGCCGGCGTCGATTATGATAAAGCCCCAAGTAGAGTTGACTGATAAAACTTCGCCCACAATTGGCTTTTCCGGACCGGGTATATCTTTAATGTTATTGGGGTTCTCTTTTGTGTTTTTTTCCAGCAGCTTTCGCTCGAGATCTTTTATCATCTGCTTAAGGCGGGTTATTTCGTCAGCTTTGACCAAAAGTCTATCGGTCAGGAGATCCTTCTCTCTTTGTAACCTGATTATTTCAGCGTGAAGTTTGGTGACGTCATCCTTCAGTTTTGCATTTTCTGTCTGAAGCTTAGCCAAATCATCTGGCTGTAGCAAGAGAGAGAGTAACAGGATTTTCATATTTCACCCTTGAAAAAGTTTTTCGCCCCAGTCACATACCTAATTAGCAGGCCAAAGTGAGCTTCCTTAAACACCATAATGTTAGACGATCTATTTTAAGCTTTTTACGATATCTTTAAAGAGCCTGCCCCTCTCCTCAAAGTTTCTGAACATATCAAAACTGGCACAGGCTGGCGACAGAAGGACGATATCGCCAGATTTAGCCCTCATATAGGCAGTTCTAACAGCCTCTTCAAGACTACTAAACAACTCGAGCGGAGGATGCCTTTTTTGTGCCTTGGCCGATGCCTCTAACTCGTGCTTAGACTTCCCTAGAAGGTAGAGCCCCTTTACGTGGTTAGGAATAACTCTTGCTAATCCATCAAATGAAAGATTCTTGTTCAAGCCACCCGCAATAAGATGGATGTTCTTACCGAGAACCTTTATAGCCTTGATGACTGCGTCGGGATTAGTAGCAATAGAATCGTTGTAAAAAGCGACACCTTGAGTTCTGCACACAAACTCAAGTCTATGCTCAGGCCCCTTGAATGCACTAATCACCCTCTCGGCATCTCTCCTCCAATCTTTCCATCCGATTTTTTCAGCCATCCAATAACATATAGCGCTTGCAGCCATTATGTTTTCGACATTAAAATCACCCTTGAGTTTTCTCCCTGAAATATCCAAATTGAAAGAATCTATAATGATCCGATCCCCTTTTCTGCAAATATCTTTTCCCCCAAAGTAAACTGTTTGCGATTGAGACAGTTTTGCAAAGCTTCTAACTATCTCATCCCTATAATTTAAGATCTTTACATCAACAGGCCCCTGATATTTAACTATTGCACTCTTCGCATCTACATATAGATCCATCGAGCGATGCCGATCTAAATGGTTTGGAGTTATGTTTGTTACACAAGCAACTTGCGGACTTTGTCCCAGTCTGTGTAGATCCTCAAGTTGAAAGCTTGATAATTCAAGTACTACAATATCGCTTGGTCTAATTTTATCCACTCGTTCAAGAAGGGATACGCCAACATTTCCACCAACATAGACCCGCACTTTGGAACGTCTTAACATTTCGCCAGCAAGTAGTGTTGTTGTCGTCTTGCCATTCGACCCAGTGATTCCCACCATAAATTTCGATTTACACAGTTTGAAGAAGAGATTCATCTCGGTATCAATCTCTTTCGCAAGTCTGAGCCATGGGGAATCTTTAGGGACAGCAGGATTGACCAAGACAATATCTGCCCACTTGAAATCCTTTTCTCGATGACCACCAAGCGAGTACTCAACAGAAAGTCCATTAAGCTCTGTAAGCGGTTCGCGTAGTTGATCCTCACCCCGAATGTCAGTTATTTTAACCTTTGCTCCCTCTTTGATTAAGAACTTGGTGGCGCCCAAGCCCCCTCTGAAGAGACCGAGCCCCATTATCAGGACTCGTTTATTTTTGTACCTTGTCTCTGGCATCATCCATTCCCTTTTTTAGCTCCTCGATATCATGCGGCGCAGAATATGGTTCAAGTTTGAAGCTAAACTCTCTCCTGTCTTTGGTATTCCACGGGACAAAGACATCGACAATAATACTCAGTGGAAATACCTGATACCACGAGACTGGCAGATTGCTTATCGACTCGATTGTTTTAAAACCCGGCTTTTCTACAACGAGGTTCACCTTTCCATACCATGTAAACTTGGTTTCAAGCGGCGTTTTACCTACATTATTCCCATCAACGAATACAAATGCATCAGGGGGATCTGACCTTATTGACATAACTCTTTCTACACACCCAGAGAGGGCAGTAAAACAAACAGAGCAGAGTAAAAACTTCAATCAAGCCTCTTCTAACTGACCTTGCAGAAATCCCTCACCTCTTTCTCCAACGCAT
>SBBU01000343.1 GCA_005239585.1 Planctomycetaceae bacterium | reverse complement strand
TAACGTAATAGTATTCTTCTCATGGTTAGTTCCTACAACTTTACCTTCAAAGCCAACCTTAAAATCGGGAGTAGGCTTTTGGAAAAAAACAATATCCCCTACGGCATAGGACTGACTAAAATGTTTGTCCTCAGAAGATAAGTCTTTAGACTCCCTGACTGTAAAAGTCTGCTCATTTCCTTTAACTCTCCCTTCCGCCTTCAGACGATCATGAATGAGGTTATTTAGAGCTTTCCGGTCAGCGTTCCTGGCAGTGACAATAATAGATTTCTCCGGACCATTCTTGATGTATTCTTGTGTAATGGCCTCTAACCTCTCCTGTCTGTCTTTTATTTCGTGCACCAGCCCTTGAGCTTCTAACTTTTTCATCGCGGCGTCGATATTCTTATTAGCCATTTCCTTCACAATGTCTTTATATTCTTCTGGTTTCTGCCTAAGAATCTCATCCATTCGGACGGTCTTCATAGCACTTAACTGCTGGAGCTGATCAAACATTCGTCCCGCTGAAATCGCCTGAAGCTGTTTCGTATCACCCACCATAACCAGCTTGGCATCAGCGTCTTTCGTCCTATCAAGCAGATCGGCCAACTGCCTGCTCCCTACCATCCCGGCTTCATCAATGACAATTAAAGTGCCTTTCCCTATCTGTTCTTCCCTGGATAGGTAGCTATGTAAGGTCTGGCTCTTTATTCCTGCGGTCTTTTCAAGCTCCTCCGCCGCCTTTCCCGTAAAGGTTAAGCCAATAATCCCCCCTCCTCGTCTTTCAACCTCCTCGCGTACAGCTGAAAGCATCGTGGTCTTGCCGGTACCAGCATCACCCTGTATGCCAATAACCCTGTCAGAAGTCGAAAGAATATGCGTAGCAGCTTCCCTCTGCCCTTGATTTAGATGACTGTGTCTCTCAGCTAATAACCTCTCCGCAAGAGAGGCCTCCATAACAGGAATATGATTTCCTTGCCCATTAACCGCTTCCATTACAATTCTGTTCTCAAGTTGCGCCATCACTTTTGTCGTATAGGCATTTTGCCCTATACTAACTATGTTCGAGTTCTTTTCAATGGCCTTCTCAAGCTCCGAAAAACGGTACTCCCCAACCGAAAACTTTCCCGCCACCTTCAACAGCTGCTCCCTGGAAAAAACACTCTCCTGTTCAGTTATGGCTCTGGTCGCCATATCAAGATATTCTCCATAGCTATGAAGCGGTTTTTCCGATTTACTGGAAACGGATTGCTCCGCAAGCTGTACTACGTTATACCCAAGAACCTGTGTCCTCTGTTTCCAGCTATCTCGTACTTGTTCCATGTTTACTTCTGATTTTGGTTCACGGCTTCCCAGACAGGCCATCTGACGAAGGACAGAATGATTGGCAGAGGGATATTTCCCCTTTAGTTCTTCTACCGCCTTGTCTATCTGTTCAGTTCTCCGCGAAAATTCTTGTAGAAGGTTTTTGTCTATCCCTTTAATTTCAAATAAACCTTTTTCATCCGATTGTATGGAATACCCCAATGCTTTGAGATTAGCGGCAAGCTCATTGCGATAAAGCTGACCAATGAACATCTTATTATCAAACAACTTTTCATTACTAACCGCCCTCCACTCCCCATCCGGTCGCTGGGTCATATTTAGAATAACGCAATGGGTGTGAAGCTGCGGATCCACTTCACGCGATATCGTATGCTCGAACTTGGCAATCGTAAGGTTGTGTGTGTCTATCCGTTCGGTTTGCCCTTTTATAGTCGATCGCGCCTGGGAAAAGTGCTCTTCTACGTACGCTAAGGCCTCTTTAACGGCCTTTTCATGGGCAACCCTTACTCTACCATCACCCAACACCTCGGACGCAATGGAAACGCTTTTAGGGGCACTAAACGTCAAATCCAGACCGGCCCTGTGATCACCATTCACCCCAACCTCTACAAGAGGTTTTCCCTGAGGGGACTTTCCGAAGATACCAAGGTTAAAATCTTCCTCCCGGACTTCGCCATGTAAACCAAGCATATCTGCACCTTTACCTTGCCACTCACCAGGATTACTGGTGTAGTAGTTGTCTTGCGAGTAGTAAGTCCCGGCTTGTCCTGCTGATATGTTAGAAATACTTACCACCTTATTGCCCTGCCTTCTCGATCTGTTTCTCAAATTCCTGTCTGAATTTCCTCGCCTTTTCCTCTTCTTCTTTTTCTTTCTTCTTAATCTCAACTAGTTCACGATCGGCTTCTTCCGCTCTTGATTGGTACTTTTGCCGGGAAGATCTATTACTGGAAAATTCGGCGTTAAACTCGTTCCAGTCCCGTGAGAATTCACGGTCCTGTTTTCTCATCTCCGTATCCAGCCGTTCCTGGCTGGAAAGAACAAAGTAAAAAACCAGCGCCAAAACCGGCGCTGTAAAGAGAACAATCTTGAAGAGGTTTCCCATAATTTTTCTCCTTCCATTAATGAGTTTAAAATTATAATCTTGATGGACTCTCCAGTAGGGAGCATATCAACTTCACAGCCTAATTCTGAAACAACCCCATAAACCCACACTATTTGATTTTAAGGCCACGAAACATCCGCAAGGAGGGCAAGCAGCCTCCCCGCACCTAGTCGTTGATCCTGGGAGCTTGTAGGGGCTTCTCTGAGGAAGAGATCTTAAACCGAAGATCTATCCCAAGCCGTTTAGCTTCCTGTTTTGCTTTTACGATAAAGAGAGCGCCGCGCGATCCCGTAAAAGTCCCTGGGTACTCTTGTCTGATTTCGGAAAGCATACGGTAGATAATCAAGGAAGGTAGTTTTGAGGCGATTATAGAATATGCTTGGCGGCTCTGTTCGTCTCCACAGGCCTCGAGGATGTCTTCGGTAAGGTATATTGTCGCCTCTTCCGAGATTATAGATTTCTCCTCTCCTGTACTGTTTTGATTCTGCTTTGAAGTTTTTCTAAAAACTATATTCTCTCCCTCCCCGCTAGTGCTTTTCTCAAAGCTGTAATTAGCAAGATGTAGGAAGCCTTTTTTTATTAACCCATCACAAGCCCGGGTAATTTGTCTTTTTATATTCTTATAATCTTGCGCTAGAATTGGAATTTGGCTGGCTAATAGCTCTACCTTCCTACGAACCTCATTTGTGTTGTGAAGCATTTTGGTTAAATAGAGCCCAAGTCTCTGTTCGGTCGGGGTAAGAGAATGAAAAAATTTGCCTCCTGGATCAATAGTGATAAGAGCATTTGCTTGAATATTATCAAACAACTGTTTGCTTGCTATAATTTGACAAAAGGGCAAAGCTCTTTGACCGGTTTTCTCTTCATCTTCCACAAGAATCGCATGCTCAAATAAATGTCCCACCATATTAACATGGAGCTTTTTCTCATTATCCCAAAACGCACTTTTCGCTTCATAGACAAGTCCCACTAAAGCCTTTAAATCGTTTTTTATTCTCTTATATGTTTTACCATCATTTGGTAATCCTATCCGCCTTATAAGATTATGGATACTTCCAAAATGGATTATCCGTGATGGGAAACCCTGCTCTTTCCAGATTTGAAAAAGCTCAAAGATAATGCTACCTAATTGATTACTTCCCCACCCATATTCAGAATTATGTGAGATTTTCCATTCGCGATTTATAATCTTTCCATTACTTCCGGGAATCGTATCTTTGTATGTATAGCTAGTCGGGGTCTCTTTATTTAAACGCCCTGATGAAATAATAGTAATAGGGAATTCTGCTAAATTAAATTCGTATTTAGATTTAGAGACGGGCAGAGGGTTTGTTTTAGGTTGTTCAGTCACTTCAACCTCCTAAGTGCGTTAAAGGTCTTTCCTTTTAACGTTAGTTTAAAATAGTTTTAAAACGTTTTAAAACGTTTCCAGACAGAATTAACAAGAAAAAAGCATTATAAAATAACTATATACAACAAATTCTAAAGTATTTTAGCTCCTAGAAACTCGTATTTTAGCTCCTAGAAACTCGTATTTTAGCTCCTAGAAACTCGTATT
>SBBU01000047.1 GCA_005239585.1 Planctomycetaceae bacterium | reverse complement strand
CCCCTTGAATACATACTTTCGCAAGACATCATAGGCATATTGCGGTTCAAGCATGTCATATGTGAAATAAACCTCACCTCCTGATGCTATAGCTACCCTAATTTCTTTCTCATTAGCTTCAATTATTTTTCCCTTCTCTACCTTTCCATTACGCAGTCTTATATAGTCATCACCATGCACCATTAAGAACGATATAAGAAGTATCAATCTCATAAAACACCCCCGTAAATGGATCTAGTCATCATGGTACTATTAAATTAGACGATTTCAAGGCTTTATATCTGGTTAATGACAGGATTTTAAACTTCACGCATTCTGTGAATCTTTTGCAAGTTGCTGGAATAAAGCAACTCGCAAAAGTGCAAATGATAAACCTATTATGGCATTCAACTATTGCTATACACTGTCAATTTGGCTAATCATTTGCGTTTTCGTCCCGTCACAAAATGGGACGGGACGAAAAATCACGGAACGCGTGTTAATACCTGACCATAAAGTTCGATGTTTGCAGCTATATTTTTCTCCCTTGTGAAACGTTGAGCCAATTTATATGCCTCATCCCCCATTCGTTTTCTAATTACTTTATCAGCCAGATTTTTGATCGATTGAGATACCTGATAAATATCAGACGCATGATCGACGACAATCGAATCCAAGTTGTTTGTAATTATTTCAGCAGTACCAGTGACCTTTGTTGTTATTACTGGTATGCCTGTTGCCATTGCCTCAAGCACAACATTCGGAAAAGGGTCATGTAACGATGGATGTAATAAAAGATCTACGGCACCGTAGAGTTCATGCATATTATCACGAGCCCCAAGAAAGTATATTCTGTCCTTGAGTCCAAGACGGTATGCCAACTTTCTGTATGGAGCTGGGTTTCCTCTCCCCGCGACGACAAGTCTTGCGTCGCATTCCTTAGACGCAATTGACAATGACTCTAGGGCAAAACCAAGGCCTTTAGTGCGAAAACCATTTCCGCAAAAGAGTATAACGTAATCATCTTCCTTGAGACCAAATAACCCTCTTACCTTGTTTCTGTACTTTTTGTTTTCCGGATTAAACTTGGAGAGATTCACGCCATTATAAATTACTTTTATATCTTCTTCTGCAACATCATAATTATCCAAGATCTCCTGCTTGCATCTTTCAGAGACTGCAACAATCTTTTTCCAAGCTCCTTTCTGAAAACTCTTCTTTTCAAGTTTTGTCATTAGCATATGCTTCAGATTTAATTTTGTCAGAAACCTACCAAGAGGTCCTTTCTTCACACTTGTCCTTCTTAAATACTCCTTGTGACACCCGCCCCCGATCCGATATACATCAGCGTAATATGTCCTTGTAAATGCATGGATTATGTCATACTTTTGCCCCATGAGCATCTTATGAACATTAGATGCGAATGATACATGCCTAATAGCACTGGAAAGATTCAAGCATGGAACTACAAATGGAGTGGCACCGCATAAATCAATATTTTCACTAATCTTCCTTGCATAGATATCTACTTCTATCCCCTGCAGGCGCAGTCCACGGACAAGTTCAACTGCAGCCCGCTCTGCTCCACCCTGAGTCTCTGAAAATTGCTGTACAGTGACTGCTACTTTCATCTCTTGAAATGTTTTATTCGCCTCCGCCAGAATACCACCCAGCTTGCTGTGCGGAGCTTCATTCTATACCCTCGTTTTTTGACCCTGCATACTGCCCTTCGAACACTGGTGTTGTTTCTGACCCGCTTCCCACAATTTCACATATTTGGTAAACACATAAAATGATGTTGCAACTGCTATGGTAAATCCAGCGAGCCCATCCAAGAAGCCAAGCTTGTACAAGTAAACCTCAAAGAATTTTATTGGAGGATAAAGCAACATACCAAGCAGGCTAGGCTTTTTACCCTTTTTTGTCCACACCTCACTTGCAGTGTCCGAATAGGCATTAATCGTCCTTAGCTGATGTGCAAAGTTCTTATAAGTATAATGTTGGATTTCAAGATTTAGCTTTCTCGTGGTCCCATCAACGACAAGCTGATCATGAGGTTCTTCACCAGCGAATATGCACTTTGTTCTTTTCGCAAGCCTAAGCTTATAATCCGGATACCAACCACAGTGATTAATCCATCTGGAAAGGTAATAAGCATGTCTTTTCACAAAGAAACCATCCGCATCGTTTGAATTGATGACACGCTGAATCTCTCTAGCCAGATCAGGGGTACATCGCTCATCTGCATCCAAATTGAATATCCACTCCTTTGTGGCAAGGGAGAGCACGAAATTTTTTTGTTTGATAAAACCCTCCCATTTGCGATAGACGACCTTATCCGTGTATTCCTTAGCGATTTCACATGTCCTGTCTGTACTCCCCGAATCAACAACAATGATCTCATCTGCCCATTTGACACTCTCAAGGCAATTTCTGATATTGTCTTCTTCGTCACATGCAACAATAAGTACAGATAATCCTACTTTAGCCATTTTACACACGCTTGAAAAACTTCATCAACTTGTATCATTTTCATGCAATTATGGTGTCCAAGTGGGCATATTCTTTCAAGACAAGGAGAACATTCCAGTTCCTTTCTTATTATCGTATGTTTGTTAGAAAAAGGGCTCGTCGTTAAAGGATCAGTAGGACCAAATACAGCTACAATCGGGACCCCAAGTGCATCTGCTATATGCATAGGACCTGTATCATTTGTTATGAAAAGTTTACATCTTGATATAAGCGCCGATAGCTGTGATATATTTGTCTTGCCTGCAAAGTTTCTGGCACCATTTCCGATCGATGAAGAAATCTCATCTGCGATATCTTTTTCGGCTTTTGTGCCAAAAATCAAAAGCTCGAGTTTCAAGTCTTTAATTAAGCGTCTCACCAAGGTTATAAACCTATCAGTGTACCACCGTTTAGCTGTCCCATACGTTGCGCCCGGGTTTAGCCCAATAAAAGCTGAACCCTTCAATTGACCAGATACCCACTCCTTCAAGTCGTCTGACACCTTTATCGATGGCGGCTCTACAGGCGGAGGTTTTCCAACTGCATTCAGCAGGTTATGGTAATAATGAACCCTGTGCACCTTGAGAACATCCTCCGATCTCTTTATACGATGCGTCAGCAATGGGCCCCTACCTTCCGTGTCGTAACCAACCCTGATTCTCGACCAAGGCGAACGTCCAATAATAGCCGAGCTGAATGATCTCGGTAGTATGACAACCAGATCAAATTTTAATTTGCGAAGCCTCACTACACAGTCAAAAAAACCAGAGTAGCCGATCACAGAGTCCACAGCGGGAACAAGCCTGTACAAATCTGCAAGATTCTGTTTAGTAACAACACTAATCTCTGCCCTTTTATAAAGCCTTCTCAGCCCATTTATAGTGGGAATCGACATGACACAATCCCCCAGCCAGTTATTGCCTTTTACAAGGATTTTTCTGATGTTTCTTATGTCTTCAAACATCCCAAATGGAAGATTTTACTGAAAACTTTATAGGGAACAACACCCACACCACTGACTAAATTGCTAAAATATAACGAACCATTAATAAGACTCGCTATTGCCAGAATAGGCGATGGAGGCGCAGGTCCTTTTCGCACCTTTGAATTGCCACTTGCAATCCATCTCTTGATTGCAGGTAGTTGGATAGAAATACCAGTTTTCTCCGATTGTCTATCTTGCCAGCGAGGAGTTTCTCACATGAACGGTTTAACCTAGCAATCTCACCAATACCATTTTTGGATGTACTGGCCGCAGAAAGATCAACAAAGAATATCTTCAAATCAGGACTAATCAGTATGTTTTTCAGGTTCAAATCACCGTGCGCAATACCTGCCTCATGTAATTTTTTGATATCTGTCGCCAAATTGCGGACTAATTCTACAGGCAGTGGCCTCTCCTTGGCCATGTCGTATAAGGTCTTACCTTGAACCTCTCGCTCAATGATCATCATTTTAAACAAAGCTAGATACCATGTAACCTTTGCTGCCACTATTTCCGGGACGTTGAGCCCTGCTTTTCTAAACATTTGATTCATTGTGATCTCATTCAGAACCTTCTTCGGACTAGTATGGATCCAACCAAGCCATGAAACCGCACCTCCCCTCTTGCATTTTTTTACAATCAATCTCTCTTTGTTTACTTCATAAATCATCTGATCAACTCGGCCCTTGTGCGACGAAATTGGTGAGAGTCCTTTAAAATTGTTCAAGACATGCTTGATCAGCGTTTCCTTATATTCTGGATTGATAAAAATGATATTGTTTTTATGTTTCAGAGCTGTCAGCATCGCTTGTATCGATTTGAATTAACCACGCTCCGTAATTTTTTCTTGCAGTTCCATCAGAGACGGCAAGAAAAGCATATAATTTGCAAACACTCACAAAGACGGGCAAAATTCCGTATCCTTTTGTAAGTTGCCGATTTTAGCAACTTGCAAAAAGATTTACAGACCGTGGGCTAATAGTATTCCTGCAGAGGATGCACCTCAAGGTCACGTTTCTTACATGCCTCAATGGCATTCACCATTGCCTGCGCAGCTTGGATAGTAGTGATGACGTGTACATCACGCGATGTTGCCAATGCCCGAATCTTACCTTCATCAGTGACAGGACCCTTCCCACTCGGTGTGTTGATAATCAAGTCAACCTCGTGGTTTATGATCAAATCAAGTGCATTGGGTCTTCCCTCTTTAATCTTATTTATTATTCGAACAGGCACCCCTGCATTTTCAAGGACTTTGCCTGTTCCGGGTGTCGAGACAATCTTAAAGCCCAAGTCTGACAGTCTCTTGGCTAGAAAGATTACATCACGCTTGTCCTGATCCTTCACGCTCACAAATACCGTCCCTCCAGTTGGTATCCCGTGACCCCTAGCAAGCTGCGCCTTGGCATAGGCCCTTCCGAAATCCATATCGATGCCCATCACCTCGCCAGTTGATCTCATTTCCGGACCCAGAATCACATCAACACCTGCAAATTTTTTGAATGGGAAGACTGATTCTTTGACAGCAATATGACGGCCCGACATTTTGTAAGGGAGGTTGAAATCCTTGAGTTTCCGTCCGATAACAACACTTGCAGCAAGCTTGGCCATCGGTACCCCTGTAGCCTTGCTGACAAAAGGAACGGTCCTTGAAGCGCGTGGATTAACTTCAAGCACATATATTGTATTCGCCTTTACTGCAAACTGTATGTTAATCAAACCTTTTACCTTCAGCTCAAGCGCAAGCTGTGTCGTGATTCGCTTGATCTCCTCGACCTGCCGATCACTGAGTGAAAATGGCGGTAATGTAATAGCGCTGTCGCCCGAATGTATACCAGCCATCTCAATATGCTCAAGTACTCCGCCAATGTATACCTCTTCGGAATCACCTAGTGCGTCAACATCTACTTCTATTGCATCTTCTATAAACTTGTCTATCAATACTGGGTGCTCAGGCGAGGCGTCTGTGGCCTCTTTTATATATTTTCCCAGATCATCAAAGTCATAGCATATTTCCATTGCACGCCCGCCAAGCACATAAGACGGTCTTATGACAACGGGGTACCCTATTCTCGAGGCAATTTCCTTGGCCTCTTCGAAATTGTATGCAACATCGCTTATTGGTTGAACAAGCCTTAATTTTTCAATCAGTTCTTTGAATTTCTGCCTATCTTCTGCCCTGTCAATTTGCTCCACTGGCGTCCCGATAATATTCACTCCTGCCTCTTTCAATTCTCTCGAGAGGTTAAGAGGGGTCTGGCCTCCAAACTGAACAATAATGCCTTCGGGTTTGGTAGTCTCACAAATATTCAAAATATCTTCGACAGTGAGAGGCTCGAAGTAGAGCTGGTCTAAGACATCATAGTCCGTCGAAACAGTCTCTGGATTTGAATTGATCATCAAGACCTCGTAGCCTTCCTTTCTAAGCGCAATTGCAGCATGAACACAGCAATAGTCAAACTCTATGCCCTGTCCTATTCTGTTAGGTCCACCTCCTATTATCGCTATTTTTTTCTTCGCAGTCTGTTTATGCTCTGATGATCCATCATAGGTTGAATAGTAATAAGGCGTCTTTGCCTCAAACTCAGCTGCACACGTATCGACAAGTTTATAACCGGGTATAATGTTTAACTCTTTTCGCCGGTTTCTGATCTCGGCTGCTTTGGTATTAAACATCGTCGCCAGTTGTTTATCAGAAAATCCATTTTTCTTGACCTTAAGAAGCAACTCCTTTGAGACACTTGAGAACAATCCTGCCTTTAGCAATTCCTGTTCGCTATTAACAATTTCAGCAATGTTCTCAATAAACCATGGATCAATCTTTGTTAGATCTGATACTTCATTAACACTCATCCCACTTTTAAGTGCATATCTAGCATAGAAGAGCCTCTCAGCATTTGGAGCCATCAATTTCTCTCGTATTTTTTCTATTGAAGGGGTGTTACCATTCATCATGAGATCTTTTCTATCCCAGCCGAGTCCGTTCCTGTCTTGCTCAAGAGACCTTAAGGCCTTTTGAAAAGATTCCTTGAATGTCCTTCCGATCGACATTACTTCTCCAACCGACTTCATCTGAACAGTCAGGGTCTCATCTGCATCCCGAAATTTTTCAAATGCCCAACGAGGTATTTTAACCACCACATAGTCAATTGTTGGTTCAAAGCATGCGGGTGTTTTTTTGGTTATGTCATTTGGGATCTCATCCAGTGTATAACCTACAGCAAGCAAGGCTGCGATTTTCGCTATAGGGAAGCCGGTAGCCTTGGACGCAAGCGCTGAACTTCGTGACACTCTTGGATTCATCTCAATCACAACTATTCTTCCAGTCTTTGGATCGACGGCAAACTGGATATTTGAGCCGCCACACTCTATTCCAATCTCCCTCATGACTGCAATCGCCATGTTTCGCATCTTTTGATATTCTTGATCGCTTAGAGTCTGAGTTGGGGCAACTGTGATACTGTCTCCTGTGTGAATCCCCATCGGGTCAACATTTTCCACAGAACATACGATCACACAGTTATCTTTAGAATCCCTCATAACTTCGAGCTCATACTCCTTCCATCCGTAAACTGACTCCTCGATTAGTACCTCATGGATCATAGATTGTGATATCCCTTGAGAGACATGTCTCTCAAATTCTTCAATGTTGTAGGCCATGCCGCTTCCTGTGCCACCCAGATTGAAGCTTGATCTTATGACACATGGAAGACCGAGTTCTTTTAGTACCTCATGGGCTTCATCCAATGAATAGGCATAGCGGCTCTTTGGAAGGTCTAGGCCTATCTTGAGCATTGAATCCCTGAAGAGACGCCTATCCTCGGCCTTCTTTATTGTTTCATAGCTTGCACCGATCAGCTCTACCGAATATTTTTGCAAGATTTTTTCCTCGTAGAGTTTCACAGCCAGGTTAAGTGCAGTCTGGCCACCGAGAGTCGGCAGAATAGCGTCAGGCTGCTCTTTCTGAATTATCTTCTCAGCTATGCCGATCTCTATAGGCTCTATGTACGTTCGATCGCTGAATTCAGGATCAGTCATAATCGTAGCTGGGTTTGAGTTAACGAGGATAACCTTATAGCCGTTTTCTTTCAGGACCTTGCAGCCCTGTGCGCCTGAATAGTCAAATTCACATGCCTGTCCAATGATTATAGGCCCTGAACCTATAATCATTATTTTGTTTATATCCGTTCTCTTTGGCATTTTTATCTAGTGGTGGACCGGATGGGGCTCGAACCCACAACCTCCTGAATGCAAATCAGGTGCTCTCCCAATTGAGCTACCGGCCCTGCTTAGCTTCATTTTAACACAAAACTACGTTAAAAAAATGGTGGGCACGGTTGGATTCGAACCAACGACCCCGCGCTTATCAAGCGCGTGCTCTAGCCAACTGAGCTACGCGCCCCGCACTTTGGACGTATTGTAACAGTAGGTACCAGTGTTTCAATATGTATCTTCTTTATTATAAGGAACAACTTCCTGATTGTGTATGTAATATTTCGCGAGTCCGGCAATTAATGAGCCGCTTCTTTCTCTTCGTGTTTTTCTTCCTTAGGTGCTTCAAGCTTTAGGATATTGTCAAAATCCTTGAGCAGCACGTCGTGGAGTTTAAGTGCATCATCTTTGATCTTGAATCGCTTCAGGTATGGAACAACCAGCTCTTTAAAGCGGCCATTTTCGTCCACAAGTTGGACATTTACCTCATAATTCGCAAACTCTGAAGGGGGTGGCATGTCGTAGAGTTGAAAGGTTAGAATCTTGTAATAGTTGCCATCGCGGCCCTGGACAAAGGTATGTCTTAGTTGTCTTGTGTGCTTTAGCTCAAGTTCTTTTATCGCCTTCATGTCGCTCAAATTATAAGCGCTTTGCCCTGTTTTTCAAATTTGCCATTGGTTCTTGCTTTTGATACTATGATCCAAAATGCGCATAGTCGTAACAGGGGGGGCAGGCTTTATTGGGAGCCACCTGTGCGAATTTCTGCTCAACAATGATCATGAAGTAATTTGCATAGACAGCTTTATTACCGGGTCTAAAAACAACATTTCGCACATCTTTCAGGATAAGAAATTCACATTCATTGAACACAATGTCATTAATGAAATAAGGATTGAAGGCAAGATCGACGAGATCCTCCATTTCGCTTCCCCAGCAAGCCCAAAAGATTATCTGCAACTACCGATACACACACTCAAGGTAGGAGCCATCGGCACACTTAATGCCCTCGGACTTGCCAAGGAGAAAAAGGCAGGTTTTCTTTTGGCATCGACAAGCGAGGTCTATGGAGATCCTCTTTTACACCCCCAGAAGGAAGACTATTGGGGAAATGTCAATCCTGTTGGTCCGCGTGGTGTCTATGATGAGGCCAAAAGATTTGCCGAGGCACTAACCATGGCTTATCGCAGGACACATAATGTAAAGACTCGTATCGTAAGAATTTTTAACACCTTTGGACCACGCATGAGAACAAACGACGGCCGAGCCGTATGCACTTTCATCATGCAAGCGCTCCAAAATAAAGACATAACTGTTTATGGTAACGGCAGCCAAACGCGAAGCTTTTGCTACGTGTCTGATATGGTTGAAGGCATTTATAAACTCATGCTCTCTGATGAATCGTATCCTGTAAATATTGGAAATCCTGACGAGGTTTCATTGATAGAACTTGCCAAGGAGGTGAAAGAACTCGTCGGTTGCTGCAAGTCTAACATCGTATTTGAAAAGCTGCCTGAAGACGATCCACGCAAGCGAAAACCAGACATAACAAGGGCAAAACAGATCCTTAAATGGGAACCAAAGATCCCAAGAAAAGAGGGACTCGCAAAGACCATCGAGTACATGAGAAAAACTTGAAGAAAAATTCAAAACAATATCACATAGCCGTTTCTCCCGGCGAAGTGGCAGATAAGATCCTTCTTTGCGGCGATCCTTCAAGAGTAGATCTCGCCGAGAAACTCCTAGACAAAGTAACTCACAGACAGCAAAACAGAGAGTTTGTAACAATCACAGGCACATATAAAGAGCAGGCTACAAGTGTGATGTCGACAGGGATCGGTCCTGATAACATGGAAATAACCCTTGTAGAACTTTCACAGGTCGTAAAAAATCCAGTTCTAATTAGGGTGGGATCCTGCGGTGCGCTCTCGAAAAACATAGGACTAGGTGAAGTTGTGATCACCACTGGAGCAGTAAGACTAGAAAACACCACAAACTACTTTGCCCCCAAGGAATATCCAGCTGTCGCGGATTATCAGGTGCTGCAAGCCCTCATTAATTCCTGCAAAAAGTTGAATCTGACACATCATGTCGGGATAACTGCATCTGCACCGGGATTTTATGGCGCACAATTCCGAAGAGTCGATCCCTTTATTCCCCGCTTCAACACGATAAAAAAACTTGCGCGGTTGAATGTACTCAATTTTGAAATGGAGATCAGCACACTATTTGTCCTTTCAAGTATCGCAGGTTGGCGAGCAGGAGCCCTTTGCACTGTATTTGCTAATAGAGAACTCGATACATTCATCTCCACTCCACAAAAGAAAACATCTGAACAGCAAGTACTCAGGGCCGCTCTCGATGCAGTTGTTGAGCTATCGAAATGCTGATTCTGTTTGACATTCGTACAGCAACTCTTAACATATAATTAATCCATGTTAAAACCAAAGGCGCTCGTACTATTCCTCGTGACCGCCATTTTAAGCTCTCATGCATTCACACCCCATCAAGAGAAGGAAAAACAAGACAAAGTGATCGATGAGGCAATCAAAAAAGGCGTTAGCTTTTTGAAAAAACAGCAACAGTCAAAAGGTAATTGGGAGGGAGGCCAGATATCAGATGGAACCACTGCACTCTCTATTTATACACTAATAAGGTGTAAAGAACGCCTCTCTGATAGGATGTCAAAAGAACAGAAAAAGGAGGTCGAGGAGGCTATTCAGAAGGGGATTGAATACATACTTGGCTGCAAAGTAACTCCTAACGGGGGAGGCGATGAGCAATATGCCATGTCTATTCACATCATGGCTCTAGAAGCACATGACAAAGTCAAACACAAGAAAAAGATTCAGGAACTCGTTGATCTCTTGATTGCAAGACAAGAAAAAAGCGGGGCATGGGGATATGGAGATCCAGTCGATCCAGATAAAAGCGGCACAACAACAGATGACAAACCCAAGACGAAGCGTCCGGTTAGACCAGACGTCTCAATTAATCAATACGTTGTGCTAGGACTCTTCGCAGCCAAGCACGGCGGAATAAAAATAGATACAAAAATATGGGAAAAAGCGCTGGGGTGGATACTCAAGGCTCAGTTTCCAGATGGGCAATGGATCTGCTGCAAACAAGGTGGCGGCGTTTCAGTCACTGGGACTACAACAGAAGAGCCTTCTGATTCGAAATCCAAGGTCCAAGGTATCAACCTGAACATGACAGCGGCAGGGCTGGGGACTATCGCACTGATAGAATTGGCGCTTGAGAGAAAGTACGGTGAAGTTAATAAAGACCATGTATCTGCGGCTAAAAAAAAAGCGCTTGAGTTCTTAACCGAGCACTGGAAAGACGGGACTCAAACAAACCGTGAACACCAATATCAACACTTTTACTACTTGTATGGAATCGAGAGATCAATGGCTATAATGGACAAGGCAAAACTCGGCAAGGATGACTGGTATTACTATGGAGCGGAAAAACTTGTCTTACCTCATCAAAAATCTGACGGTAGTTTTGCATATAAAGATTCAGGGGGGAGCAAAATCAGCATAACCGGAGGAATGACAGAGCACATAAATTTACAGACTTGCTTTGCCCTTTTATTTCTAAGCAGGGCAACAGAGGGTTTCTTTACACAGTGAGAATCATACGGGCCTGGCCAGGACTCTTAATAGCAATCTATTGCTCGCATTTGTTATCTTCAGCTCAAGACCAAAAAAAAGATCAGGACGAAGAAAAATACAAAAAAGCGGCTGAAGGAATAAATCTTCCTTCTGATTCTGAAATGGATGAATATATCGAAAAAGGAGAAAGTTATAAGGAGCTCATCGAATGGATGCGCGATAGAAACAACTGGGCAAAGGCATTCAAAAAGATAGAAGAAAAATTGGGTCTATTTAGCGACAGCCCCAGCGTAAAAGTTTCATTCTCGAAAGATACAAGGGGTTATCAAATGGTCTCTAGGGGGACCAAAGCCAAGGGGTACATAAAAGTAAATATCGAGTCTGTTGCAACAGTTATCGCTGGGATGAAAAAAGGAAAAGCCCCCGGGATAACAATAGCAGGTCTATTCACGCACGAACTTGTACACACCTTTCAGGGATTTACCGAACCTCTTTGGCTTGTGGAAGGCTGGTCAGAATATGCGGCGGGGAATACAAACCTGCTTATTACCAATTTTGTGTACGGCAAGGCCTCTGTCAGCCATGTTGACAAGGCATCCGGAGTTGCCACATATGGACGAGGTCTCATGTTTTTCAACTACTTGAAAGAAAAACATGGGGAAGATAAACTCAAGGAATTCGTAGGTATGTGTATCAACAAAAGGACAAGGCATAAAGAGGCCCTTGAAAAGGTGACAGGACTCAAATGGGATGATCTTATAGAAGAAGAAAAAGAATGGTCTGCTAACTGGTTAAAAGAGTTCAAGGAAAGTTATAAAAAAAAGAAAAATGAATAATCAAACTTTTCAACCCGCGGTTCGTATAAGAATTAAACCAGGAGTAAAAAGATGGAAGATGCCAAGGAGAAAAAGCAGAAGATTGATTCATCACGCCGTGATTTCTTAAAAACAGTCGGATTCGGGAGCGGAGGGGCGGTAATCGGTTCAGCCCTATCACACATCCCAGTTCGAGCTGGTTCTACCTCTAGTCTGGAAACTCTTGGACCTGATAAAACTCCAATCAAGCTCAGGATAAATGGCAAGGAGTTTGCCCTGCAATTAGAGCCACGCACTACACTTTTAAACGTACTACGTAACTATTTAGATTTCACAGGCCCAAAAGAGGTTTGCGATCGCGGGGCATGCGGCTCCTGCACTGTCTGGGTAGACGGCAAACCCATCAATTCATGTCTAATGCTTGCCTTTGATGCCGAAGGTAAAGAGATTACCACAGTTGAAGGATTGGCAAAGGGTGAGAAGCTTGACCCCCTCCAGTCCATGTTTATCAAATATGATGGATTGCAGTGCGGCTTTTGCATCCCGGGGTTCATCATGTCGATACGTGCATGCCTGAGAGATAATCCCAAGGCATCACTTGAAGAAATCAAGCGTTCCTGCTCAGGCAACATATGCCGCTGCGCCGCATACATTGGAATGTTTAACGCAGCTCTTGCAGTAGTTCGTGGCGAAGCGCCGGAGGATATCTCAAAACTCGAAGGTGATGAACTGAAAAAGTACATACAGGAAAGGGGAATTCCAAGGGTAGATGGTCCTGCCAAGGTCAAAGGAACCGCAAAATACACATACGACATGAATCTAAAAAATATGCTCCATCTGCGCACACTTCCCTGCCACTTTGCCTCTGCTTCTGTCGAGGACTCAAAATTAGAAGAGGCCAAGAAAATACCCGGGGTTAAACACGTCGAAGTAACATCCAAATCTGGACTTGGAATCGGACAGGTCTATGCCCTCGCTCTTGCCGAAGACCCGCAGGCCGCCGATGAGGCTCTTACAGCCCTCCAGGTAAAACTAAAACCGAATCCCGTTAATGTAGATCCGTTGAAAGATGTCACTGAAGATCAACTCAAAAATAAAGGCGGTCTGACTTTTGTTGTTCAAACCGTTCAGCATTCTCCTCTAGAGCCTCATGGCGCCGTAGCCAGCTTTGAGGGAGGTGGCTTGACGCTTTGGGAATCAACTCAGAGCTTAAGAGGAGGAGGCGGCGGCAAATCTATATGCGAGTATATGGGAGGAGGTTTCGGTTGTAAGATCGGAGGATCATCAGGAATTGGACCTGCTAAAGACTTTGCAAAAAAGATGGGCGTTCCGGTCAAGTACATGTGGACAAGAGCTGCTCAACTACAAAGTGGTGGAGGCCGAAAATTTCTGGTAAATGGCAAGGAAGCCAATGTAAAAGGTTATGGTTCGTTTCCCGCACTGAGGGCGCCAGGGGCACCTCAAAGGGCATTTGTCGATAATATCAAGAGCGAGCCCAAGTGCCCTGATGCGGCAGCTAGGAAAATCGGATGGGATGAATATAGACAAAAAACACCCGGCTCTGCTTCCGGTCCTGTTAAAATCGGAGTAGGTGTAGGATCTGGGAGTTTCGCAGGAGCAAGCGGTCAGAACGTTGCCAAGGTTTCAGTTGATGTTGAGACGGGGGTAGTAAGAGTTCTAAAAAT
>SBBU01000358.1 GCA_005239585.1 Planctomycetaceae bacterium | reverse complement strand
TTGTGGGCGCTTTGGACCAGCAATGCATGGCTCTACAGTCGCCAAGTCGAGCTCGAGGCTTTCTGAATAGACGGGATCGTTCGAGTCGTCTGATCTGAATAGTCCCTGCTCCTTGCAATATGCTTCAACTAATGCGTGGTCCCTACCGGTCAGCTTTAGGTATTTCAGTGTCTCATTATCAACTGGGAAAAAGCCCATTGTTGCGCCATATTCAGGGGCCATATTTGCGATCGTGGCTCTGTCTGCAAGACTGAGCGCCGTGATCCCTGTCCCGTAGAACTCAACAAATTTTCCAACAACTCCTTTTTTTCTCAGGAGCTGGGTTATGGCCAGTACTGCATCAGTAGCGAGTGCGCCCTCAACCAGCTCGCCCTTTAATTTTACTCCGACTACTGAAGGCGGAAGCATATAGACGGGCTGTCCCAGCATCGCTGCCTCCGCCTCGATTCCGCCCACTCCCCATGCCAGGACGCCGAGGCCGTTTATCATGGTTGTGTGCGAATCGGTCCCGATCAGGGTATCCGGGAATGCCACATTGTCTCTCTCTGTCACAACAGTCGCCAGATGCTCAAGATTTACCTGATGGACTATGCCAGCTCCCGGCGGGACGACTCGGAAGTTTTTAAATGCCCTCTGAGCCCATCGCAGGAATGCATACCTCTCCCTGTTTCGAGCGTACTCTATCTCTATATTCTTTTTAAAGGCATCCCTGCTGCCATAGGCATCGACCTGCACCGAATGGTCTACAACAAGATCAACCGGCACAACTGGATTCACTCGCTTTGGATCAACGCCCTTTGCCTTGGCCGCATCGCGCATGGCACATAGGTCAACGACACATGGGACACCTGTGAAATCCTGGAGAAGTACCCTGCTCGGTATGAACGGAATCTCAGAGTCTGCCGGCTCTGGTTTCCATCTTGCAATCTTTTCAATATCTTTTTTCGTTACAAGTTTGCCATCCTCATTTCGAAGCAGATTCTCAATCAGAATTTTTATTGAGAAGGGGAGATTCGAAGTGTTACAAGCGCCCTGCTCTTCTAGTTTTTCAAGCCTGAAGATTTCATATGACTTGTCGTTTACTTTTAGTGTGTCTCTACAGTCAAAGCTATTCATTACACAGCTAAATTTAATAAGTTACGTCTAGGAAGCAAATGAAAGCTTAGTTTTTGACAGGGGATTTGAAGTTGATGAATGGATTGCCGAAGAGATTGTCTCCCCAGTCAACCTCGCTCGGATTTGTCCCGCCATAGCGTTTCTTAATGTATTCAGGGTCCCTATATCTTTTGTTATAGAACATAATCACTCCGTGACTAGTGTTATTTTTTCGAACTTGATTTTAAACTGAACACTTGCACTTAGCAGAAACAATTTTTGGTAGTTAAGATCACTAATAGAAATCTTGGTTTTTTCGTCTGCTGTTATGGCACTATCGCTTACTGTTAAAATAATATCAAAGTAGCTGTCAGTGGTTGTGGGAGTGAAATCGCACCGTTTCATGCCAGATCCTTTTGGTAAAAATGCAGCAAATGAACCTCCTGCTTCTAACCAACCCGATATTTTTATTTTGTAGTTGGTTGTGGGAAAATCTTTTGGCCACTCGTGATAGATAGACCAGTAGATACTTTTAGAAGCAGGAATTAATTTGTTACCTTTTTGTGTTATTGTAGTCCCAATTCCTGGCTTCCAATCCTTGTCATTTGTACCGTCATAAAGCTTGGCTAAACGCCAGTCGGCTGATAGCTTGTTGAATTTAATTTCCGTGAGTGTTATAGCGCCATCCGAATTGATTAATAATGATCCGCATTTGTCGGAAGTAAAGTTATGATTTTTTTGATCGACTTGAGCGCCAGCTAATAGATAAGGTTCAAAATTCTTGTCAACTCTGAGCGTTATGCTAAACTGACCAGTTGAATCAAGTTTAAGGTTTATACAATTGTAACTGAATTTAGGATCCTCCTTTTTGTAAAGTATACCTACGAGTAACTTGGTTGAAGTTAAAGTCCCGGTCATGACGATTTCATAATCTGCCAAGCCGCCCTTTGAAAATTCATTGTCGTTATAGTAAGCTGTAAACCTTGGCCCAAATGTCAATTGATTATCCTTTGGGTCAAGTTTTCCAGATGCCATAACCCAGTTCTTTGGATCCATGGCATTGGATGTTTTGAGTAATCTGTCACATTCTTCAAGCATGATTGAGAAATCTTTTCCATGAACCTCATAGAATTTGGTTTTTAAGAGACTAAAAGTTCGTAATTGTTCAAGTATGTAACGTGCCTTTTGAGGTTCGTTGTTTTTAAAGTGTACTTTTGCATCCTCGAAGAGTTTGTTAGCCTTTTTCTCTAACTCAATCAAATGTTTGTAATGCTCAATACCATTAATTATACTCTTCTCATTTAATTGTTTATAAAAAGCTGTTTGGTTGAATTTGTCTTTTAGCATAATCAGTGCATCTCTCGCTTTTTCCCAAGATTTTTGCTTTAAGAAAAGGGTTAAACTCTCACCTATTCTTTTCGCCTCCTCCTCAGCATCATATCTTGGCTCTTTTCCTGCCTTGCATGCCAAGAGCCCTTTTTCTATATCTTCTCTTTTATCAATGACGAATTTTGTCTCTTTTAACGGAGTATCCCCAAGTAGTGAATGGTATATCTTCATGGCATTATCATAATTCTTCTTTTCTAGTTCTTCATTTGCATCTCTGAAATTTGTTGCAGCCTGGTTTTCTGCGAGTCTCATGTGGGCAAAAAAAGACAATCGCTGTGTTATATCTGATTCGTTGTTTTTGTAATACGTGGAATTAACAAATTTAGGTGCCAATGATTTGTAAGTCTCCATTGCCTCTTTCCATTCCTTCTGCCTCGCGAATTCTTCCGCCCTGTCAATTATTTCCTTTACTTGATTGTCTTCCTCTGAAACTGTCTTTTCAGCTATCTTTTTTTCAGCGTCCTCTCTTAGCTTCTTAATCTCTCCAATGTTTTGATTTACACACAGAGTCTCTTTCAGAGACTCGCTCTCCATAAGATCAACGCATAGTCTTTTTGCTGAAGGGTATTGTTCTCTCTTGAATTCATTCTTGGCTAGGTCAAATTTAGCTTTCGCGTCGCTTTCTGCACTGATCATGACCTCACAGCGTCTTGATTCTTTTTCAATTTCATTTGCCTTTGCCTTTACAAAGGACGTGTGTCTATATAATATATTCAGGCTGTTTAGTTCGCCCTGTGCTTGTACCCATGCCTTGTTCTTTATGTTTTCCATGGCGCTATTGAATACTTTTGTTGCTTCATTTTCATAATCTGTCTTTAAGATGACATCGTTTGTGTTGTTTTTGTTAACAGAGTCCTTATCAGTTTTGGGGTTTTTAGGGCTCTGGCCCAGAATTGCGATCGCTACTACAAGTAAGAGTACCCCACCTGCTATTCCAAGAGGCAACAATACATTATTGCTTTTTTGCCGCGCTGGCTGCTCTCTTCTAGTCATGCCTCTTGTCCTAATCCTTGACCGTATTACTGACTGTACCCTGGGTAATTGTGCTGACGTTGGTTCTTTTCCTTGCCCCACAGCGTTTAGATCTCCTATAAGATTTTCTACTGCTTTGTATCTATCTTGCGGAATCTTTGCCATCATTCTCTCTACTATTTCACAAATTCCTTCGCTTAGCTCAGGTATTTCTTCTTTTGGATGAGGAAGTTTGCCTTCTAATTGTTTGTACATTACCTCAGCTATTGTCGCCCCGCCAAATGGCACATGTCCTGTCAGCATGTGATATAGAGTAGCCCCTAATGAATATATATCACTCCTGATATCTATATTTTTTTCTCCCTTGACCTGCTCTGGCGACATGTAAAATGGAGTGCCTACTGCCATATTAGTTGCTGTAAGAGTCATTGATGAATCTGTCAATTTCACCATGCCAAGATCTGCCAATTTCGCATTGCCATTCCTTGATATCAATATGTTTGCAGGTTTTATGTCTCTGTGCACAATGTTTGCCTTGGCTATTTCAACTAGTGCAGAGGCGATCTGTTTTACAATTTCTATCGCTTTCTTTTCATCTATCCTTCCGTTCTTTTTTATGACTTCTGCTACTGATTCACCCTCGATATATTCCATAGCTAAATAGTGATATCCTTTGTCTTCTCCGTAATCTAATGACTTTACAATATTTGGATGGTTTAATTTTGATGCAACTTCAGCCTCTCTTCTGAATCGGTCTAGATATTGTTCATTCTTTCTTGTTAAATGGGGAAACAAAACCTTAAGAGCGACGATGTTTTCTGTTGATTTATGTCTGGCCTTATAGACGGCTCCCATGCCCCCTTCGCCTAGGCGTGCAAGAATAGTGTACTCACCTAACTCCGAAATGCTCCGTTTGACCTCTCCCTGTGCCATATTTACTTATTATACGTTTGGCCCCTAGAAAGTGAAGACGCCGCACCGTATCGTGGTTTGAGAAAAAAGCATCACCGGTGATGCTTTTTTTGACAGAAAAAGTGACGATGTATCAAGTCGCGGTTTTGAAAAATGCTCACCGGTGAGCATTTTTTTTGACACGCTCACCAGAAATCAACAGGTTAAAGCCTGTGGGGCTCCAAGGAAAGTGGGTTAAAAGAAAAATTGATTCTTTAAAGCCCTGCTTTTTCGAGGGCTGACTGGATATTTTTGATGCCTTCGATTTGTATTTGTTCCATTGGTTGTAGAGATTTCAACGAATCATTAGGCACAATGAACCGTTCAAAACCAAGACGAGAGGCCTCGGTTAATCTTGGGTTGACCTGCGAAACAGCCCTTACCTCTCCACTTAGGCCAATTTCACCTACTGCAAGTATCTTGGGGCTTATCGGGATGTTTCTAAAACTAGAGGCAACAGCTAATGCAATGGCGAGATCGCATGCAGGCTCATCTATCTGTACACCACCTACTGCGTTGATATAGACATCATGCGTTCCAACATGCAGACCACAATGTCTTTCAAGAACAGCCAGGATCATTGCTACTCGATTAAAGTCGACTCCGCTTACTCGCCTTGCCGGAAATCCAATGTTTGTTTTTGAAGTTAAAGCCTGAACTTCGACGAGCAGCGCTCGTGATCCTACATAACTTGACACTATACAGGATCCTACCCTGCCCTTTCGTTCTTGAGTCATCAAGAGATAACTTGGATTTTCAACCTCAACTAGTCCTGAACTAAGCATTTCAAAAATGCCGACTTCATTTGTTGATCCAAATCTATTTTTCACGCTTCTTAAGATGCGGAATGCCTGAAATCTATCTCCTTCGAAGAAGAATACTGCGTCAACTATGTGTTCAAGCGTCTTTGGTCCGGCCAAGCCGCCCTCTTTTGTAACATGTCCTATTAGGAATACAGAGACACCTTCTTCCTTTGCAACTGCTGAAATATCTATTGTACACTGCCTGACCTGACTGACCGTCCCAGCCGCAGATGGCAGGTCTGGTTTGAAGACCATTTGTATCGAGTCTATTACAATCAGCGGCGGTTTTATCTCTTTTATATAAGTAAGAATGACATCTACATTTGTTTCGCTGGCGATCAGCAAGTTTTCGCTGGCGATCCCTAGTCTTGCGGCCCTGAGCTTTGTTTGCATTAGAGATTCTTCAGCAGTGATGTAAAGAACTTTTTTCCCTGCTGTCGCAATCTTGTTCGATATCTGGAGAAGGAGAGTGCTTTTGCCTATTCCCGGTTCTCCTCCAATCAGATTTACCGAACCATCAACGATGCCTCCTCCGAAGACCCTATCTACTTCCTTAAAGCCAATTTGCAGTCTTGATTCATTCTTGAACTCTATTTGGGTTATAGGTGTTGGCGGTTCAACTCTCGTCTGGGTGTAGCCCTTTCTTTTTTGGGTTTCTTGTACCTCCTCAACCATTGAATTGTATTCAGAGCAGTCAGGGCACTTTCCCAGCCATTTTGCATTCTTGTAACCGCAATTTTGACAGACATGGACGATTTTAAAGGCGGACATTGTTTCTTCTACTTGAGAATCCTTCGAGCGACTGCTGACAAGTTCTCGTCCAGAGTAAAAAGGTCGGCATCGCTCAAGATACATGATGTTAGAAGATGGGCATCGATCCATGTGATTCCACTATTTGCTAACTTCCTGCCCTCTACAAGTGTCATAACTTCATTGTGTGTGGCAACTGGAATCTCGGGCAGTTGCCCGAGCAAGAAGAAACTTTCTCGATCGAGTCCGCCAACTACGAGCTCTCCAACAACGAAAGGATGGGTAACTACTTTTCCTACCTTAAGAAGGCCAGAAAGCTCAACGTGAGTCTTCTTAAAATGCTCAATCCAGATCGAAGTATCGACGAGTATCATCTACTCCCATGCAGTGTATACCGTCGTCTTCTTGGCATCTTCAAGTCTTTCTGGGATCCGCCAAGAGCTATTAGCCTCTGACAAGCGTATTTTTCAATCAGCGCTTGGAGACCCTTGTGTATAAGCTCGGTCTTACCCTTTATTTGAGAAAGCCTTTGAGCTTCCCTGACGAGGTCATCGTTTAGTATGATGGTTGTTCTCATACATAACAGTATGCATATATTATATGCATTGTCAAGCTGAACTTGGACCGTAGTCAGCCTCAAGTGCAGCGTGTGCCGCAGCAAGTTTTGCAGTAGGGATCCTGTAAGGCGAGCAGGAGACGTAGTCTAGACCTATTCGATGGCAGAACTTGACACTGTGATAATCGCCGCCATGCTCACCACAGATCCCAATCTTGATATCTTTCCTGGCTGCCCTTCCCTTTTGTGTGGCTATTGACATGAGTTCGCCTACCCCATGCTGATCAATTGTGGCAAAAGGATCATGTTCAAATATCTTTTTCTCGAGATAGTATGGAAGGAAGCGGCCTGCGTCATCGCGTGAAAACCCAAAGGTCATTTGTGTCAGATCGTTAGTTCCAAAACTGAAAAACTGAGCTAGTTTTGCGAGCTCATTGGCTCTGATAGCAGCGCGAGGAATTTCAATCATAGTTCCTACTTTGTAGCTCTTTATCCCTTGTTCTTTGGCAACCTGATCAACTATTTGTTTCTGATTTTCGAGTTCATTAATGTGGCTTACGATTGGTATCATGATCTCAGGAACTACTCCATTTACCTCTTTAGCAGCCATGAATATGGCCCTAGCCTGCATTTTAGTGATTTCGGGCATGGTTATGCCCAATCTGCATCCGCGGTGTCCCATCATGGGATTAAATTCCTTTAGCTCTCTTATCCTTGCAATCATATCTGGGCTGGATGTTTCTGTCTCATCTGGCAGAAATTCATGTAGTGGCGGATCGATTGTACGAATGGTAACTGCCAAGCCTTTCATGATGGTGAATAGTCCTTTGAAATCAGACTTTTGGAATGGGAGTAGTTGATTCAATGCCTCTTGTCTTGTCTTGAGATCGTGTGCTAATATCAATTTCCTCATTATCGGCAGGCGATCTTCTGCAAAGAACATATGTTCTGTCCTGCAGAGACCAATCCCTTCAGCCCCTAATTTTCGTGCGATATCTGCATCTCGCGGAGTATCTGCATTGGCTCTTACGTTCAAACGCCGGAATTTATCAACCCATGACATGATAGTTGAATAATATCTGAATATTTCTGACCGGCTAGGTTTCATACCGCCCTTGAGGACCCTGATTATTTCAGATTCGGCAAGTGGGACATCTCCCATTATGACTTTGCCTTCGGTGCCATCTATTGAGAGATAATCTCCTTTCTTTAGTTTGATATCGCCGATTTTTAGAGTGTGCGTTTTTTCATCTAATTGCAGTCTTGAGCAACCCACGATGCCGGGTTTGCCCATCTGCCTGCATACTACTGCGGCATGGCTTGTTAAGCCTCCGACCGCAGTCAAGACCCCGCGGCTGGCAGCCATACCGTGTATATCTTCTGCGCTGGTTTCTGCTCGAACGAGAATTACTCTTTCACCTCCCTTGGACATTTGTACAGCCTCTTCCGGATCGAAGACGATTCGCCCTGAAGCTGCACCGGGAGATGCATTTAGACCTGTTGCAATTACGCGGTGTTTTTTCTTCGCGCTGGGATCGAAACTTGGATGAAGCAATTGCTCAATATGTTCAGGTTGTATGCGCAGAACAGCCTCTTTAGGGGTAATTAGATTCTCGCGGACCATTTCACATGCAATTTTGATTGCTGCCCGGCCTGTTCTCTTGCCTGAACGAGTTTGGAGCAGATAAAGCTTGCCTCGTTCTACGGTAAACTCAAAATCCTGAATGTCTCGATAATGTTTTTCCAGTCCGTATACAACTTTTGACAACTCGTTGTACACAGATTTGGTAAGCGTATCTATTTTTGAAGGAGTCCTCACACCTGCCACTACATCTTCTCCCTGAGAATTAATCAGGTATTCACCGTAGATTTTGTTCTCTCCGGTAGAAGGGTTTCGAGTGAATCCTACCCCGGTTCCTGAATCTAGGCCCTGATTTCCAAATACCATTGTTTGAACTGTTACAGCTGTCCCGACATGGTCCGGGATATGGTACATTCTTCTATATTCGATTGCCCTGCGGTTGTTCCATGATTTGAATACTGCGTTGCGAGCCATTTTGAGCTGGTTCATAGTATTCTGTGGAAATTCACTCTTTGTTTCTTGTTTATAAATTTTCTTGAACTGTAATACGATATTTCTGATATCGTTCTCGCTTAACATGTGATCAGCCGTTACACCTCTTGACGCCTTGGTTTTCTTGAGCATCTCCTCAAATTTTTCTCTGGAGACCTGCATTACAATGTTAGCGAACATCATGATGAGTCGTCGATAGCTGTCATAGGCGAAGAGAGAATTGCCAGTTGTTTTGGATAGCGTCTCGACAGTCTGGTCATTGAGCCCTACGTTTAATATAGTGTCCATCATTCCCGGCATGGAGACTGGCGCTCCCGAGCGAACTGATACAAGAAGTGGGTTTTCGCCGCCTCCAAATTCCTTACCTGTTATTTCCTCTAATTCTCTCACTGCTTTGGTCATTTCGTGTTCGAGGGTATCAGGGACCTTCATACCATTTTGATAGAACAGCTTACAGGCAGTGGTTGAGATAGTGAATCCAGGGGGTACAGGGATGCCTAATCTGCACATTTCGATTAATCCTGTTCCCTTGTTTCCAAGTAGTTCCCTAGAATTGGCTAGTTTAATATTTTTTTTATTTCCGAATACGTAAACGAGCGGCATATTGCTTTACCCCGTAAACAGGAAGATTC
>SBBU01000283.1 GCA_005239585.1 Planctomycetaceae bacterium | reverse complement strand
GTTTTTGATGATGTCCATTCTGTGCTAGCTTGGCTCAAATCAAATGGCATAAAATGTGGGCTAATTTCAAACTGGGACTCGAGATTGCGGGGTATTCTTGAAGCACATGGGCTCAGCAAGATGCTTGACCATATTTTCATAAGCGCAGAGATCGGCTATCGTAAACCAGCTCCTGGGATATTCGAGATTTCCTTAGCCAAGTCAGGTCTGAGACCTGAAGAAGTACTCTATGTAGGAGATCAGTATGATGTAGATGTCCTTGGGGCAAAAAAGGCAGGAATAGGGTCTTTTTTGCTATCTAGAGATGGATCTCAACCACATATTTCAGGTGTAAAGACAATCACAGGCCTTCCGGAAATCCTTAATGAATTGGGTGCGTAAAGGCCTCACGTGGCGTATTACTTATTGAAGGGCCATAAATTATGTATATAATATGTATAATAGACGATATAAAAGATGGGTAATATGTTTAAACTTAAGACAAGTGTTGTAAAGCGATATCTTGAGCAGCTTGACAAGTTTATCAAGATCAGGGTATTTACACCCGAAGAGGTAACCCGTATCATTTCAAAGGCAAATATTGAGACCAAGTCGCAGTACATGGCCCTGATAGTAAACGCGTGCATTGTTAACTATGCAGAAGAAATTCTTAAAGAAGGTACACAGGATGCATCGATCGAAAATATTTATAGCTTGTGCATAGAGGTGAACCCTGCGATGGATATCAACAGAATTTCGATACCGGCCACAGAACGTGCAAGTTTGCTTCACCTTGTAGAACCTGAAGAGAAAGAAGGGCAGGATCAACAACTTCCAGATCTCTCGAATATTGAGGAAGAGCTGAAGAGAAAAATAATCGGTCAAGAGGAGGCGATATCAAGCGTATCAAGGGTTCTAAGGAGGTCGTTCGTTGGTTTGAGAGATAGGGCTAGACCAATAGCAACGTTTTTCTTTGTTGGTCAAACAGGCGTAGGCAAGACTGCGTTTGCCAAGGCTGTAACTGAATTTCTCTATCGAAATCCTGCTAACCTGCTTAGAATCGACTGCTCTGAATATGCCATGCCCCACGAGTATTCAAAGCTCATTGGCTCGCCCCCGGGTTATGTTGGATATGAGCACTCTGGTATCTTGTCTGAATCTATGTTGAATAGCGCTGAAAGAATTGTTCTCTTTGACGAAATTGAAAAATCTGACCGAAAGCTGCATGATCTTCTGCTTCAGATAACGGATGACGGATTTATCACCGACAACAAGGGACGTAAAATAGATTTCCACAATGCAATATTAATCCTGACCAGCAACGTTGGGGGTGAGGAGATAAAAGACCTCAGGAACAAGATCGGTTTTACAAATTCTCCTTCAAAAGAAATAGACAAAAACGTGTTATTCTACGAGACCTTCTCTGCGATCAAACAAAGATTTACACAGGAATTTATAAACAGGCTGACCGAAGTAGTACTATTCAATCCAATTGGCTTGCAAGAGTGTGAAAAGATTGCTGTCATCTTTCTCAATGATGTAATATCGCTTGCAAGCCAAGTTCCTATAGAACTCAGTTATCATCCAGAAGTTGCCCATTACATCGCTATGAGAGGCTTCAAGCCGGAGTATGGTGCAAGGGAAATAAGACGAACTGTCGAGAAGGAAGTGGAGGGTCCTCTTAGCGAACTTATTCTGGAGAAAAAAATCCACAAGGGCGACCACATAGAAATCCGCGTCAAGAAAGACTCACTGATTTTCCTAAATAACTAAATCATCTCTTTCAGGCTTTAATTGATATATTCAAAGTGTATAATAATTTTCAATGAGTGAGGCGCAGACCAAGTATGGCATATCAGAATTAGGAAATTACATCCTTGTAACCCGCTTGGGGGAAGGGGGCATGGGCGCGGTATTCAAGGCGAAATCCAAGACTACAGGCGAGGTCGTAGCCCTCAAGGTGCTCTTCCCAAATCTTGCCCGCAAAGACTCGCAGTATCTTGAAAGATTCAAACGAGAGGCAGAGGCCGCATCAAGGCTAAATCATCCCAGTGTAGTAAAAGCAATAGACTTTGGTGAGGACAAGGGATACCACTATTTAGCAATGGAGTATGTGGAAGGCGAGTCGCTGACTGCCATGATAAAAAGGCGGGGCAGAATCCATGAGAAAGAGGCAATCGGAATAGTAGGGCAAATAGCGAATGGGCTTGCGGAGATAAAAAATGCAAAACTGATCCATAGGGACATCAAGCCTTCAAATATATTGATATCAAAGGATGGCGTAGCCAAATTAGCCGATTTAGGCGTCGTGAAGATGTCAGATTCATCTCTGACGCTTACTGCCAGTAATGCGACTGTAGGTACACCACATTACATGTCGCCTGAACAGGTACGCGGCGAAAAAGGGATAGACATTAGGAGTGATATCTATTCACTCGGCGCAACATTTTATCACATGTTGACAGGTCATGTGCCATTTGACGGGAACAGCATAGCGGAGGTTATGTACAAGCAGTTAGAGTCATATGCTGTACATCCAAAGGAAGTGGTTAAAGAGTTGAGTGACGAGGTATGTCATGTATTAGAGAAGATGATGGCCAAGAGAGCAGAGCGACGATATCAGAGCCCTGAAGAGCTGATAGGAGAATTGAAGCTGGTAGAGCAGGGAAAGCGGCCAACGTCGGAAGAGCTGCCGCGTATGGAATCATTGTTAAGCAAAAAGAGACTCAAGGCAGCAGTATCTACGAGGCGCGTGGTAAAGGAGAAAAAAGCAACTTGGATATTACCTGTTGGGATAGCAGGCGGGTCGGCACTTGTAGTGATATTGATCGTATTAGTGATCTCAATGTCGGGTCCACAGGGGAATCCAAATAACCCAGGCAATATAAACAATACTGGAAGACAGACAGAAACTGAGGCGCAGCTGCTATATAATATGGGTATCAGGTTAATGGAAGACAAAAAATGGAATAGTGCTTATAGTGAATTTTCAAGGATTGATAAAAATACAACATTTTACAAACTTAATGAGATAGCTATCAGTAATTTTATGAGACAATGCTTGCAAAATATGGGTTCGGAAAAGCCGGGACCCACAGCCAAAGGAG
>SBBU01000368.1 GCA_005239585.1 Planctomycetaceae bacterium | reverse complement strand
TCCGAGAATAAAAGCATTGAATGAGGAACTTTATGAGACAGAGATAGCATTGTTAGATGCTAAAAAAGAGGCCTTGATAGAGGAACTTGATAAAGAGGAGCAAAAGCTAAAAATAGAAAACGAATTTCAGGAAGGTGAGTTGAAGCATGTTGACGGGCAGCTGGAGGAGGTAAAAACAACATATTCAAGTCTAACAGAGCCATATACTAACTATAAAAAACTTGATAGAGAATATGAAGATTTAAGGACAAGAAACTCAGATTTAACAAAGCTGGTAGGACATTTAAAGACTTCTGTAAAAGGTGGTTATATACATGTCCATGAATACGCTACTGCAAACAGGGCAATACTATCGGACAAGTCAACATTAAAATTACTCCCGATTTCAATAGTACTAGCAATAATGTTAGGAATAGGTGGTATATATACCATTGAAATGCTAGATAGCACCATAAGATCTGACGTTGATGTAAAAAGAATGATGGGTTACAGCACACTGGGAATTTTTCCATACCTAAAGCCCGAAGAGGTTACTTTATATGAGCAAGCTGTCTCCCCATTGCATGAAATCTTCGATACTGCCTTTACCATTATTAGCAGCGCTTATAGCAACGCGAAAATACTGATTTGCACCAGCACAACTCCTGAAGAGGGCAAATCAACAATAGCTTCTAACTTGGCCATTACCATTGCCCAAAGAGAGTTAAAGGTGTGTCTTGTTGATTTTGACACAAGGAAACCGACCATTTACAAGACTTTCTCCACACACAAACAACCGGGCTTAACTGATGTCTGCTATGGAAAATTGACTATCGATGATGCTATTACCAAAACAAAGCTAGAAGATTTGTATGTGCTTCCAGCAGGCGAAAGCGTTACCAATCAAAACAAAATATTTAAACCAAAAGTATTACAATCATTATTCACTCAGCTCAAAGAGAAATTTGATTATATTATAATTGACACACCTCCTATTTCTCTCTCAGGTGATGCCCTGAAGCTGTCAAACTTTGTTGACGGGTTCATCCTTGTAATCGAAGCCGGAAAAATAGATAGAAAACAAGCGAGTTGGACAAAACATCTTTTAAACACAGTGAAAGCAAAAGTGCTCGGCGCACTAGTTAACAAATCAAGATTAGGCAGCGAGCAGTATTACTATTATTACAGATATTACAAGGGCAAGTAATTGCTATTATTCCTCTCTGGCCGCTTTCGATTGAAATAAACTATCAGTTATTCGTCTCAGTGGACCAAGCCGTGGGGCTCCGATTGAAATCTAACTTGCAGATTCCTGGCCTTGACACTGTTCTGGAATAAAGCCATCTATCTCAGACTTGCTGCAACCGAGTGCACTTTTCTCAAGGTAGGCTGCACTTTCCACCTGCGGTTTCTCGTATTTTTTCTTCTTTTTATCCTCGCTTTCCATCTATACCAGTTTAATACCTTTTTTCTTGGCAAAGTCAATTGCTTCAACGTAACCGGCGCTTGCGTGTCTAGCAACTCCCGTTGCAGGGTCATTGTTCAGAACAAGCTCCAATCTTCTTTTTGATAACTGTGTGCCATCAGCGCACACTACCATTCCAGCATGAATAGAGTATCCAATTCCAACTCCTCCGCCGTGGTGAACTGAGACCCATGTCGCACCAGATGCACAGTTTAAAAGGGAGTTTAGGACCGGCCAATCTGCTATGGCATCTGAACCATCTTTCATCCCCTCTGTCTCCCTGTATGGACTTGCAACTGAGCCTGCATCTAGATGGTCTCTTCCGATAACAACTGGTGCCTTGAGCTTACCCTTCTTGACAAGTTCATTTATCACTAAACCCAAGTGTGCACGCTCACCCATCCCCAGCCAGCAGATCCTCGCAGGCAAGCCCTGAAATTTTACATGTTTAGATGCAAGCGGTATCCATCTCTTGAGCACACCATCGTTTGGAAATTCTCTCAGGATAACCTCATCAGTTGTACGTATATCAGCAGGATCTCCAGATAGCGCCACCCATCTAAATGGCCCACGGCCCTCACAAAACATTGGCCTTATGTACTCCTGAACGAAACCCGGGATATCAAATGCGTCCTGAACACCTGCGGTCTTGGCGTGATGCCTGATATTGTTGCCGTACTCAAAGGCAACAGCACCTAGGCGTTTCAGATCGAGCATTGCTCGAACATGAACTGCAATTGATTCGATTGATCGTTTGAGATAACTCTGGGGATCCTTCAAGCGCAGTCTTGCAGCATCTTCGAGCGACATTTTTTTCGGTATATATCCATTTAACGGGTCGTGTGCACTGGTTTGATCGGTAAGTATATGGGGGACAATCTCACGAGCTGCCATAATTGGCAATATTTCTGCGGCATTCCCAAAGAGCCCAACCGAAATTGGTTGTCTGGTTTTCTTTATGATACCCATCGCCTCATCAAGACTCTTTGCCTTGGCATCCAGATAACCTGATTTTATTCGTCTATCGATCCTGTTCTGATCAATCTCAATACCAAGAAAATTTGCGCCATTCATAGTGGCGGCCAAAGGTTGAGCTCCGCCCATGCCTCCAAGACCTGCTGACACAATCAACTTGCCTGTTATATCGCCGTTGAAATGGCTTTTAGCAACGGCAGCGAACGTCTCAAATGTGCCCTGAAGTATTCCCTGAGTACCGATGTATATCCAACTGCCGGCAGTCATCTGACCAAACATGATTAGCCCGAGCACCTCCAACCTTCTAAAGTAATCCCAATTTGCCCATGCTGGAACGAGTAAGGAGTTTGCAATAAGCACACGGGGTGCGAGTTCATGAGTAGGAAAGATTCCGACAGGTCTACCTGATTGTACAAGCAAAGTCTCATCCATTGAAATGGATTTCAGTGCTGACAAGATCTTTTTGAAATCATCCCATGTCCTTGCTGCCTTGCCTGTACCGCCATATATAATTAAATCTTGCCACTTTTCAGCCACATCAGGATCAACATTATTCTGAATCATTCTGAAAGGGGCCTCTATCTGCCAATCTTTACATGATAATTTCGTGCCCTTTGGTGCCCTATACGGTTTTAAATTGCCTGAATGCTTCGTATGGGTCGCTCGCTTTAAATTTTGGTTCTTGACCTGAATTCTTGACCTGTGCATTCTTTTCGAGTCTTGATTTCGTTAAGCGACGCCTTTGTCTTTCTTTACTTTAACTGGCACAACTTGGTCATGATTCTTGATG
>SBBU01000301.1 GCA_005239585.1 Planctomycetaceae bacterium | reverse complement strand
CTCGGCAAAGATCGTCCAAAGAAAGAAAGGTAATCCCCTCTCGTGCTATTTACTTAACCACTTGCTTAGGATTTGTCAAAAAAGTGTTGACACGTGAGCTTTGTAACGGTAACGATACGCATTCATGTTGACTTTTTGCTGGTCTTCTACTATTTTTAATGTAATGACTAGCAGGCTCCCGTTATTATTAGTTGTTCTCCCGATAATTCTTCAGCCTAAGGACAGCCAACCTTCTAAAAAGCTTGTAGTACAGGTTACCAAGTCGGCGATCTACGAAGAGCCAGATTCAATATCCGAGGTGGTAGCAATAGTCGTTGAGGGCAATCTCCTAGAGCCTACAGGGCCGGAGACAAAAGGATGGATAAGGGTGAAATTTGGAGACAAGGTTGGTTACGTCAATAAAAGCGTGGTTATACCACCCGAGAAATGGATACCAAGCAGTGGTGATAAAGTATCTAAAGACGTGGGAAAAATCAATGACAACAGCGGCGCCAAGTGGTTTAGCCCCGAAGTTGAGAAAAAATACAAGGAAAAAAACAAGATGGATAAGGAGTTTGACACACTTGACAAATTCATGAGCGATTGGTTTCCTTCCAAGAACGACCCAAAGACACTAAAAAACAACATCAAGGACTTTATTCGGGACGGTAAATTAAACTAATGAGAACTATAGGACTTGTTTGTTTGCTGATGGTTTCATGCAGTGGAAGCTACAAGCGGCAGCATGGGGATTCGGATAAGGTAATCCTCAGTGAATCGCAGGAATACTATGTTGGAAGATCGAATTGCGCGAAGATTTTCACTAAATACAAGCTCTTAAGCCATGATAACCCCCTCACAACTTATGTAAACCAAATTGGATTTAGCATAGCACTCAAGTCAAACAGACCAACTACCTTCAAGGGGTATCATTTTGGAGTGATCGACACAGAAGAGGTAAATGCACTAGCATTTGCCAGTGGTTTTATATTTGTAACGACCGGTATTCTAAAACATACAAAGAGCGAAGATGAGATAGCGGCTATATTGGCACACGAAATCGCTCATATCAATCTTCACCACCCCGAAAACGCTGCTGTTGTCGCCATTGAACAAGTAGAGCACGCGGAGGCGCTAGAAAATATATTAAAAGGTATTGTAGGGATTGGCAAATTATTAAAGGTTAAAAGTTTCGAAAAACTAGATGAAAAAGATTGGAAGAGACTTTTTAAATACTTTGACAAGACAGTCAATTTTTGCACCGATCAGGCGATAAAGGGTTATGGACGCGACCAAGAGCTCGAGGCGGACATCCTAGCCATGCAACTCTTGGCCAGAGCAAATTACAATCCATTTGCAATTCGAAATTTCCTAAAACGTCTGAACGACATTGTACCTAATCCTAAATTTAAAGATATGCTAAAAGGAACGGACCATCCAACTCCAAAAGAGCGTACCGCCAACCTTGACACCTTTATAAAAAAATGCAAGGAAAATCCAAAGGAACAACCATTTGACACCGTTACCACAGTAAGAGATGAAAACCCCCGCATGGGGCGATTCTTGGAGAAAACCAAGTCACTTAGGTGATTCTATTCAGTTAATCTGGCAAGCTGGACCTCTAGCCGCTTTACCCTCTCTTTCAATCCTAGTGTTCGAGCAATTGAAAGCGCTCTACTGCAGTAATCGCGGGCAGATTTGGCATTTATTGATTCATAGGTGAGAACTAGCTCCTCAAGATCGCGTAAAAGCGAGACGGCTGAACTCTGTTTCTTGTCAGCCTCAAGAGCAGAAAGAAGCAACTCGGCAGATTTTCTCATGTCTCCAGCGCTCCTAGCTAAGATGCCACGGACAAAATTTATAGATCCCATACCTGCTTCATAGTTAACCTCTTTGAATATCGCTTCAGCCTCGCCAAGATAACCGCCCATCTTCCTGACTAGCACTTCATCCTTTAATCCAGCCAGACAAATCCCCACAAGACATTTTGCCCTCAGCAGACTCTTTTCCTGCGCCACACCCAGTACCTGCTCAAACAACTTTAAAGCCCCTGAATCCCCCTGCATATTCAAAATAGCCCCGAGGTTTAATGTCACCTGATGTACGTTTTGATAATCGTTTAGCGACTTGAATATAGCGAGTGCCTGATTTGACAGATTTTTCGCCTGTTCAAACTTACCGAGCTCATAATAGGCCGTCGAGAGATTAGCGCTTACTCGCGCTATTCCCAGCCGATGATCAATCTTTACGTACTCCTTTAGCGCCTGCTCGTAAAATTTCGCTGCATCTGCATACCTGCCTCTGAGCAAATAATTATATGCCTGCAGTGATATGGAATCTGCATAGTCGCTCTTTTCAGGCATCTCCTGCTTGACTGTGCAACCCGCAAAAAAGCAGGTAAAAACAAACAACGCCTTCATGATACTACCTTGGTGTGATTTCTAACAGCTCTTCCTTGGGGGGTTGTGCCAAAAATGGCTTTATCAGGAAATTTTTCTTCAGGGCCTCTGTAACCTCTTTTGCATTGATAAGCACCTGATCAAGTCTGGTTACAAGATCAGGGACCTGACCCGTCACCCCTGCCATATCTCCAAGAATTTTACCGAAATTATCCATGTTGCCCTGAGTCCTTGCAAGTATCTTATCTGTCTTGTCTAAAATCGACGTAAGAAGCTCATAAAACTTTTTATCATTAAGCATGGCCCCGATTGTCGTCTCGGTTGATGTCACTTTTTCAAGCACCTTTTCAAAGCGATTCATCATGGAACTCATTGAATCAACAAGAGCGGCAGTCTTTGTTATGAACTGAGCGGCCTTGTCTGTAAGATCATCCGATTTTTTTCGTGTGCTCTCAATTGTAAGATTTATATTCTTGAGGATCGCCTGCATCAGTTCAAAGGTAGATCCTTTGTCGTTCATAAACCTGCCAAGTGAATTGGATTCGCTTGTCATTGTCTCTAAAAGTTTCTTTGCGCTCTTTAGTGTCTCGTCAATGGGGGATGGTTTGTAATCATAAACGAGTGTACTGCCCGGTTCGAGCTGAGGAAGCGATGGCTTGCCCGGGGTCATGATAATCGTCGCCCCGAGTATATCAAATCCGGTTGATGACAAGGTAAAGACGGTCCCGTTTTCACGGTCTGGATTGTTCAGATCCTGCCTAATATGCCTTTGAAATTCTTTCTTTACTTTGAGCTCGATCTTTACAGAACCTTCGTCCGTCAAGCCGACTGACTTGACATTGCCTATAGCTAGATCAAGCATCTTAACTGGAGATCCCTCTCGCAGTCCAAAGGCCCTTGGAGTAAATGCAGTATACTTTACATACTCCTCTGTCATGTCTCTTGAGGTGCCCTGAATCACAAGTAGGGCGCCAAGAATAATAAGGCCGCTTCCTATGAGAAAACCCGCATAAAGCTCAATTTTTCTGACACGCCAATCCATTTTAAACCTCCTCTAAAACTAATCGACCTTGTGGGCTCGTTTCAGTGAATAAAGTTTCTCCTTTAATTTGTGCACGCCAGTTACCCACGCATTCTCTTTTTTCATGAAATCTTCAGTCTTTTGAACACCCTCTAGTTTACCTGCTTTTAGCAGCACTATGCGATCCGCCATCAAAACCTCAGGCTCAAGTCTCGCTGAAAAGAGAAGAACCGTGAGGTTTTTCTCTACCTGCGCCTCGCTTAGCATCTCGAGAGTTCTTAGCGATTCTTGATCGTCAAGATCAGAAGTCAGGTCATCTACAACAAGTATGTTAGGTCTCAGCAAAAGCGCTCTAATGAGCGTTACTATTTTCTTTTCGGACCTGCTCAACTGGTCTGGAAAACTGCTCTTCAAGTGAGATATCCCGAACTTGTTACACCACATTTCGATCGCGAGACGAGTCTCCTTTTCATTCGCAAGGATAAATCTGTTTCCTATCGATAGATTTTCCATTGTTGAACGATTGCTTATGAGACCGCCATGCTGTGCAACATAAGCCACGCCTGTTTTATTACCATGAAGCCTAAAACTGCCTGAGGTGGGTTTTAAAAGTCCGGCACATATCTTTGCAAGCGTAGTCTTGCCCGAGGAGTTTGGACCTAGAATAAGAATGGTCTCGCCCCGATAGACATCGAGTGTAACATCAGTAACAATATCCTTGGAATCATACTTGAAACCAAGATTACAGAGAGACACATGTACTTCCATACTATCTATAGGTAAGTATCGAAATCGCCGAAGAGAAAACAACTACGGCAAAGAAGCAATTCACGACTACCTTGCTTGCAACCCTTGGAATCTCGGTCATTGAACGCTTTATATTCAGCCCACAATAAAAACTTAAAAGCGCGATAGCCATACCATTCAAGATACCTTTCACGACTAGCACAACAACATCTTTATAGTCACCCTGCATCAAGACTCGCTGTAGGAACACCATAAATGTGACATCGGAGCGGATGACGACTAGAGTCACACTTGCCAACAAACTAGCGGCTGCAAAGTAAGCAGATAGCATCACAGTGCTTGTTATAACACCGATGAGTCTTGGATAGAGCAGGAGACTTGTCCAGTTTATCCCCTGCGATTTATATGCATCAAGCTCATCGTTAACCGAAAGAGTGGCAAGCTCCACGGAGATTGCGCTTGCGCTTCGCGCAATGACCACGCACGCCGCTGCAATCGGGGCGAGCTCTCTTACCACAACATCATAAAAAATCCTGTTAGCAACCTCAGAATTCCCCACCGCTGCAACAAGAAACGATAATTGAATCCCCGATAGGACCCCTATCAAAACCCCCAAAACTGTCACCAGTCCTATACTCATAACACCAGTAAAATAGATCTGCTTTATCGTCTCCTCGAAGATTAGACCCCTGCCCTTTCTGCCCGTCTTAAATCGTTCTTTTATGATAAAAGCTAGCATTGTTGATAGTTTAATCACTATCGCAAACGGCATGCTGAAGGCTCTAAATGCAGAGACAATTACATTTGGTGTCTTCACTCTAAAGATATCGGCAATTTACCCCTTACTTTGGACGTAATATAACTCACAAGTTTCTGCTGATTCACCTCATGAGATTGTATACCTGTAGGGCCTTGTGCTAAAATAATAGTGAGGAAACCCTGTGGAGTAAACCCTGCGCCTTGTGTCTAAAGACTGGAGCTTTCACAGCGTGCTGGGTAGAATACCGCTATGCGTTTTTTGTGTTTACTGGCATTGCTCTCTTCTTGCACAGCCAACTATGAGACACGGGCAACATATGAGATCCTCTACTCCAAGTCAAGTTCCCCTATAAAACTGCAAGTGAATTTCGAAAATGAACCCGTTATAGGGAGAAATGCAAGGCTCGTCGTAAATAGTTCACTGACAGTAGACACGGACAATTTTGAACTGAGCGTCTCCAACCAAAAAGGCAACCAAAAACCACAAAAGGCATGGAAGGGTGGGCTCAAAAAAGATTGTTGCGCCAAAATATCTCACGATGTCTTTATTGACTCAGATCCTATAGAGCTCGTCGTTGTAGCCAAGTCTGAATTCCCAGATGGAACTCGTTTTGTGAGAGAGGCCCATGTTAATGTAAACAAACCCAAAGGAGAACCAAAGGGTATCCCCGGAAAGAACTCCAAGGGTGAAGATATAATAGAGTTTCCTCAGGATAAAAAGTAATGCAAAAAAAGGAGACATTTGAGGATTACCTTAGGCAGGTGGAAGAGACGGTCAAGTCGCTCGAGTCAGGAAAACTGGGTCTGGAGGAATCGCTTGCAAAGTATGAAGCAGGCGTCAAGGCAATTAAAAAGTGTTACGAAATACTGGGCGAGGTTGAGAAGAAAATTGAAATACTCGTCAAGGAAAAAGATGGCAGCATTAAATCAAAAGGCTTTGAAGCAGAAAATCGATAGGGCACTCTCGCGACTAGTAAACGAAGTTGATCCCAAAATAAGAGCAAAGATAAAGTATGCGGTCTTTCCGGGTGGCAAGAGGATAAGACCCTTGACACTCCTCGCGGCTACTCAGGCCTTGCGCGGTAAGATTGAAAACGGACTCCCCGCAGCTTGCGCTGTTGAGCTTATTCACTCCTATTCATTAACCCATGATGACCTTCCTTGTATGGATGACGCGGACACGAGACGCGGCAAGCCATCATGTCATGTAAAATTCGGAGAAGCAGAGGCAGTTCTTATAGGCGACGGGCTGCAAACTCTTGCGTTTTATGCCATAGCAAAATATACACCTGAAAAATCTCTGGTGCCGAGGCTTGTCAGTGAGCTCGCTAATCACGCAGGTGCAAATGGTATGGTCCTCGGTCAAGCTCTAGGCCTTTCTTCTAGTAAATCTCCAATTATAAACCTAAAAAAAACAGCAAGCCTCTTTACCGCATGCGCAAAGATGGGAGCAATCACCGCAGGGGCAAACGAGCGGGTGATTAAAAAATTTACTCTATTTGGCGAAAACCTGGGGCTCTTATTTCAGCTTGCTGACGATCTGGAAGACAGCAAAAACGGTCTGAATACGAAATTTGTCAACACTGCCCTTTCCTACACACGTACTGCCGACAATGCAATCAGGTTCTTAGGCGACAAACGCCAACCGCTGATGGATATTATGAATAGCATACTCCACCGCATCGCCCTCGAGATTTGACACCACTCTGGCTCAACAGCCTATGCCTTGGGCGATTGAAGAGTTGACACGAACCTAGTGAGTCGATAATTTAGCAAAGATGTTTTGGACAAAATCAAGATAAACCATGGCGCATGCATATACACCCGGTCTTAGGGTAACACCAAGGGCCCTTATCGCGAGAAAAAGAGTGCTTCCAATACCGGGCGAAATCCTTGTAAAAGTTAATGACCCGGTTAAATCAGATACAGTTGTGGCAAGGGCAATGCTGCCGGGGCCAGTTCACACAGTAAATATCATAAATGCCCTTGGCATCGAGCCGCAGGACATCAAAAGTTTTACAGTAAAAAAGGAAAAGGAAACGGTTCTCAAGGGTGATGTGGTCGCAGAGACAAAACCGCTTATAAAATGGTTCAAGAGTCGGGTCATTTCTCCTGTGGACGGAATTATTGATTCAATATCTGAAGTAACAGGCCAGATGCTGGTAAGAGAGCAGCCAAGACCGCTTGATCTTTTGGCATACATTGACGGCGTTGTTGTGGAAACATTTCCGGGTGTTGGCGTTAAGGTCGAGACTGAAGCCGCTTTCGTTCAGGGGATCTTTGGGGTAGGGCTTGAAACATGGGGAAATATACAGCTAGTGGCCAAGAGCCCCGATGAACTTGTAAAGCCAGACTCGATCACATCCTCGATGAAAGGAAAGATAATTGTACTTGGTGCGTTTGTAGATCTGAATATCTACAGCAAGGCCAAAGAGATGGGGGTTAAAGCTATAATTGCAGGTGGAATTAACGACAAGGATCTTAAAAGCCTTTTGGGATATGATCTAGGAGTCGCTATAACCGGCCGTGAAAAGATTCCGACGACTCTAGTTCTTACAGAAGGTTTTGGAAGGATCGCGATTGCAAAAAAGACATTTGATCTTTTGACAAAATATGACGGTCAAAAGGCCTCAGCTTCAGGTGCGACACAGATAAGGGCAGGCGTGATCCGCCCCGAGAT
>SBBU01000057.1 GCA_005239585.1 Planctomycetaceae bacterium | reverse complement strand
GTCGAGAAACAGAGAGGTAATCGGGCGGCCTCAGAGACGTCCGAAAATCTAAACTTTTCTGCTGTCAAAAGTTGTTCCAAAAATGATTGACAGCACACTATTTGATTGTGTCAAACCCACGACTGCCCCAATGGCAATGAACAGACTCTTCATATTCAGACTCCTCAAAATTGTGGTTTTCATTATACCTCATGCTTACATAAGAAATTTTTACAGATTTCTTTATAATTTGAACCGATAAAATATATACCTTTATGGTTTTAAAGGAGGGTTTGAGATGGAATGGATAACAGATCCGCAGGGGTGGATTGCGTTGATTACGCTTGTTGGGTTGGAGATCGTGCTTGGGATAGACAATATAGTATTCATCTCCATACTGGTTGGCAAACTGCCGGCCGCCATACAGGCTAAGGCGCGCACTATAGGTCTTTCATTGGCAGTAATAATGCGAGTGGGCTTGCTGCTATCACTTGCATGGATAATGAAGCTTACTACCCCGCTCTTTTCAGTGCTTTCACACGAGATATCGGGTCGCGATCTCATATTGATTTCTGGCGGACTATTCCTTATCTGGAAGGCAACGCATGAAATCCACTCCAAGCTTGAGGGAAAAGAGGGACACGCATCCAAAGGTCTGACGGCGTCATTTACCAGTGTGATAATTCAAATCGTCCTGCTCGACATCATTTTCTCATTAGATTCAGTGATAACAGCAGTAGGGATGGTGACAAATGTCCCAATAATGGTAACTGCAATCATTATTGCTGTTGGATTTATGATCATCTTCTCGGGTACGATCAGTGCATTCATACACAAACACCCAACTTTAAAGATCCTTGCCCTAAGCTTTTTGCTCCTTGTTGGCGTAACATTGATAGCAGAAGGATTCCATCAGCATATTTCAAAGGGCTATATCTATTTTGCAATGGCATTCTCACTTTTTGTTGAGGTATTGAATCTAAAGATTATAGGTCAACAAGCCAAGCCCATAGAACTGCGTGAACCTTTTAAGTGAAAAGTTTTTACTTTGCGATCGGCTGCCAAGTAGGATTAGTGCCTTGCACTATTTTTTTCTTGTCTGATCCATCTGAATTGATTATATAAATTTCATCTTTTAGCATACCACCTCCTATCTCTGTTGTCTGGACAAACGCTATCTTTGTTCCGTCAGGCGACCAAACCGGATTAGAAAGACGTCCACCTTTAATTTCTACCACCTGCTTTAGCTTTTCCCCGGATACCTGTATTGTGAAGATTTCACAGTTCTCACCTTTTTCACGAACGAATACTATTTTCTTTCCATCACGTGAGACCGATGGTGACCTATGAAAAACACTCTTTTCTGCAGTAACAAGTTTCGTTTCATTCTTTCCGTCTACATCGATAACACAGATCTCGCTCTTTAGCTGTGAGCTATTTACCAGCACGAAAACAATTCGTTTAGAATCGGGGAGCCAGACGGGCATTGTAGTTGAGATCCATTTTTCACTCTTTCTTATCTCTCGCAATTTTGTCCCATCAACATCGATTACATAGATCGACTCTTTAGCTTCCTTGTTCTCATACAACTGAAAAGCAAGCAGCTTTCCGTTTGGCGACCAAGCTGGGAAAGAACCTTTTGTCAAGATCTTGGCATTTTTGCCATCAACATCCATAACCCAGATCTCGTCGCCTGAAGGACAGGCGATCACAAAGCCGATCTTGGCTCCATCTGGCGACCAGCTCAAAAACGAATAACCATTGCCTCCTTTGCTCTTCAAGATCTTTTTCTGATTTTTGCCATCAGAGTCAATTACAAACATATAAATTTTTCCAGCGGTCATAACTGAACACAACAGTTTCTTTCCATCTGGAGACCAAGTGGGGCCGAACAAGGGAGACTCGTCTGTACTAAATTCAGTTATTTTTGTCTCATTCTTGCCATCTGCATCTATAACGTATATATCGCGTTCCCTGATGAATGCTATCTTCCCTTCCTTGTCCTGAAGAGGAATCAGACCGGCAAAGTTCACGAATGTAAGAAGAAATATCTTTGCTAAAATTCCCATGCCTTTCTCCTATCTTGGACCTTTCTTGAGAGGCCTTGGCGATTTTTGTGCCGCTGGTGAAAGGGCTGGTTCAGGGACGCCCTGACGTGTTGCCTGAGTTTTGGGCGGGATCCACCGAAAGCCGACGCGCTCCTCCTCAGCTCCCTTGGGAACAATTTGAATCCTATAGATCAAACCGTAGGGAATCACATTTACCATGAGATCACACTGCGTCTCATCTTTGTTATATGCACGTACAACCATGTAAGTTTCAGCTAATTCATCTATCTGACAGACCTCCAAAGTGGAACCATCTGTGAGGAACAGGTCGAGTTTTTGAGAATCGGTCTTGCCAGCTTTTGACAAGAGATCCCCCAACGTCAGATTAAAAAAATTGCGGTTAAATGGCGGCCCGCCCCCTCCTTGATCACCAATTAGGTAAATAGCCATAGCGGTACTCTATATAATCCCAAGTTTATAGTCAAGCGCAAAGCATCCATAGCGCCAGCTTTTCACCAAGTGCAGGAGCAAGTGCTAGTCCGTCACCGCCGAGGCCAGTTAACATCCAGATTTTGTGTGCGCTATCTACCGGTCCTATTATCGGTTGCCCATCTCTGGTCATGGCAACAAGTCCTGCCCAACCTTTCTCTAATGTAGATCCTTCTCCAAACAAATATTTAACTTGTAGAGCAGCTTTAGATTCCCATTTCCGTTCTGGCAACGAAGCCTCAGGACTGCTTGCCCTGCCCTTCCATAATGAATCACCATCCCCTATCAATATAGTTGAAGCGTTACAGGGGCGCGAGTAGAGACTAGTATCAAGTATATGGAACATGGATCTCACTGATGAAACCCTAAAAATTGCGACCTGACTTTTATGGACCGATATCCTTGCTTTAATCAAATTAGGAACTAACTCTTTTAACCAGACCCCAGTGGTCAACACAACGCGATCCGCCTTGAGAACGCCTCTATCTGTAATCATATGAACAAGGCCACGTGCTTTTTTTATCTCACGTACATGAGCTGGAACAAATGAAACAGTTCTTGCGCTTATTCTTAACGTCCTTGCCAATTCAACTGGATCCAGCCATAAGTCATCGCTTGCAAATGTAGCATGCACGATACGGCGGCGAAATTTGGGTGAAAACCGTTCATTGAAAGGTTTAGGAAGGACATCCTGTATTGGCCAATTCAGTTCAGAACGGATTTTGATTAACCTGTCAAGTGTTTTCGCATGGTTTGCAGACAAGGCAATCTGAGCCATGCCTACTCTGTGAACTTTAAGACCTGATCTGTCAACAAACTCTTTGATGATTTTAAATGATCGCTGTGCAAGCTTGGCAAGATCCCTATCCCAAAACTGTCCACTTACAATACCAGCACCCCTAGCGGTAAAGCCACTATCAAGACCTTTGCCAAGATCCGTCGGCAAGGCCAAGACTTGAACCTTACTACAACCCTTGAGTGCAAGTGCTCGTGCTACAGCCAAACCAGCTACACCTGCTCCTACAATTATAATTCGAGATTTCGTCAATCGTTTAGCTGACCTGACTATCTATTCGAAAACTCAACTGACGCACTGCTGCCCTAGCCTCAGAATATGCTGAACGACTGCTAATAGGATGAGTCGCCAAGGCATATGCTAGGTGAGGTGAAACTTCAGGATGTGGCGGGGCAAACATCCTAACTCCGGATTTGACTACCAAGCCAATCTGCAAGGAATCACATTGCAAGGCTTCTACTAGCTCTTGCGCTGGAACATCCTTCACAACGCCATTGTCGTACCAGTTTATATAAGCTATAGCAGCGCGACGTTCTGGATGAAGATGCTCATAAGGAACACCAGCGGTGAGGTAGTCAATCCAGAGCAGAATAGGATAAGCGCCGATGGCGGCATTGAATAGCTCCGGAAAACCATCATCTTCGCCCAGCCTGCCATTCACCTCGATTACCTTACAATCCCCTCCTGACTCCCTCATCTCCACCGAAAAACCAGTCTCCTTTAGACCAAGCGCCAAGAGTGCTGTTCTCGAGACGTGCTCAATATTGTCATTCTCTGCACCTTCAAGATCAGATGGAAAAAGATATCCTTCAATATAAAAGTGCGGAGGCTCTGAGACAACCTGTTCACTGACTCCAAACGTTTCAATATTATCACTGAAGATTAATCCATCTGTCTCTACCGGTCTTCCTTTCTCAACATATTCTTCAACTAGAAACTGCTTCGTTGGATCACAATCCATTTCAAGCCTAGACAACTTGGCAAATTCCTGACATCGAACGACATCAGGAGCTGTCCTGATCTGACTTTGAATCTTTGCCACCTCATTCTCCAGCTCATCTTCAGATGCTATTATCCTCACATTTCTTCCCATTGTTGAGGCAACAGCCTTGAGGATAACTGGATATCCCCCCAACTCCTTCGCAAATCGGCTAACCCCAGTCACATCCTGAGCGATTGCAAATCTTGGTGCAGGAATATCATGAGATTGCAATCTCTTTCTGCTCAACCATTTATTTGTGCACAGGAGTGCCCCCTCTGTGCTTATACCTCTATATCTCAATTTTCTATTAAGCAATGCACCCGGCAAGAGACCATATTCAGTCTGAGGTATAATCCTATCGACCTTATGTTCTGAGCAGTATCGTTCCAGGACTTGCACCGTCTCATCCACCTTTACATATGAAGGAAGCTGGACACAATCATGAAAGAGGGTCTTGTCATTATCTTTGAGATCGTAATCAGCTAGCGCAAGTTTAACATCGTGCTCTTTAAAAAAGTTGCCAGCTTGAGCTAAAACCTGTCTTGTAGATTGATCAGTGTAAAGAAGCAGAAAGGTAGGCATGTGTAATACATTATAAAGTTTTGCTAATGATTCAACATCTTTTAAGAGGCGCCAAGAGACCTATGGCTATTTTTTCAACTTGACTTGCTCACGTGGCACTTGGAGTATTAACGCGAAAATTGCAGTCGCATAATTCTTTCCAAACTCCAAGTCATTAGGCTTTTCCATTAGTTTACTGTCCATATCCCACAATTTATCAATTCTACCATCGGCCTGCTGACGCGAAATGAGTTTGTCAAAGTACATCGCAACATATTTTTTCCAATCTTCCTTGCCGAGGTAGTAAAACGTATATGCGCAGAGCATCATGTGAAATTGCGGTATGTGGTGCGTCATGGTCTCGTGAATCTTGCCTCTTGCATATTCAAAAGCAGGTTTGAATTTTTCATCACCGTCAATACCAAGATTCATCAAAGTAAGCAGGGCAACGATACTACGGGCCTGTCTGGGCTCTTTTGGAAAGCTATTGTGCTGATCGTATTTGAATGAACCATTTTTCTCCAGCATCTCCGGATAATACTTTCGCGGCAGCTCGAATACTTTGTCTTCCACATCTATACCAACCGATTTTGCCCTTGTCATTGCTGCAACATAGAGATTTAAAAAGGCTGTTACACCGCTAATGTACCAGATAGTTCCATCATCTTTTCCCCCTCCCCAATGGCTCTTTGTAACACCTGTGCCCTGTCGTTCAGAGAGATCTTTGACCAAGCCATTCAGCAACTCGGCCGTTTTATCATTTTTGTCTCTCTCGTATATGTGTGCAATGAAAAGAAGATAGAGGCATTTGGTGTAATATTCACTTATTCTGACCCATCGCGGCTGTTTTGCCGAAAATTTGAACGTACATTTAGAGAGGTAGTTATAAATCTTGCCTAGTGGTTCCTTGTAATGACCTGAACTTAGGGAGGAACCGCTGGCTAGAAAAGCTAGTCCTGCGAGTGCAGTGGTCATCACAGTTGATGCACCTTCCGCAACTATATCGGACGCCTTGAAACTCCCGTCTTCCTTCTGTTCCTTTGCAAGAAAATCGAGCGCCTTGGTAACAGCCTCTTTACAGACTGTGCACCTGGCGTAGTCCTCGGTATGTTTTTTGTCTTGAGGTAAACCTTCCTTTCCTACAGGAGCCAAAGCAGATAAAAGGACAATTAAAACGAAAACTTGTACTATCTCTCTTCTTGAGATCATATCTCCTCCTGTTCAAATTATACGTAACATGATTCTTCTTGTTCAAGTCGACGACGAGAAATCTTGACTCGATCTAGTTTTCAGATAGAATGCCACTAGTTGCAAGTGCCCAAACGGGCCTAAGAGGGAATCCTGTTAAAAACGGGAGCGGTCCCGCCGCTGTAACCGGGAACGAAACGGCAGTAACCACTGTTCCAATAAAGGGGATGGGAAGGTGTCGGAGTAGGGAGCCCGGGAGCCAGAAGACCTGCTTGCACGCAAATTGGTTACCCTTTCGGAGTAAAAAGGGTAATGCAAAATAGGGACCAAGTCAAACTGGGTGCAATCCCTTTCGCGATTTGAGATTTTTGTTGTTCGGTCGTGGGAAGGTCGTGATCCCTCCGCCAGTCGCGGAGCTATGCAGCAGTCCCAATTTACGGGACAGACTGCATGGCGAACCCTCAGGCGAGCCGTAGTAAAACAAGGCTCTACTTCAGGGGAGCGGAAAATCGAACACTGCCCCGCAGCTGTAAATGGGGACGAAATCTGCATAGGCCACTGGTCGCCATAGGATGGACTGGGAAGGCGCAGAGAGTAGGATGATCCGTGAGTCAGAAGACCTGCCGATCAGCAATAATGGAAATTCCCTTTCTAGGGGAAGGAGGTTTCAATGGGAAAACTTTTGTACAGACTAGTTGCACTATCCATGATCCTGTCCTCTGCGAGTCTTCTTTTTGCTCAGGATCAAAAAAAGCAAGAGCAAACGGAGATGATAGAGACACCGACAAGAACCGAGAAGGATATATTAAGAATTCCATCGCAATCTAAAGTAATCACAAAAGAGGATATTAAGAAAAGTGGGGCATTGACTATCGTTGATCTTCTCAAGACACAGGGTGGTTTTTTTGTAAGACAGGGCAGTTCCACACCACAGGATGCCGAGATTGATGCCCGCGGTTTCAACAATGGCAGCGGAAGCGGCCAGCGAACCGTTGTGCTTGTCGATGGACGTCGTGTGAACACAGTTACAGGGACAAGTACAGATTGGGCAATGATCCCCCTTGAAAACATCGAGAAGATAGAAATCGTCCAAGGCCCGCTTGCATTTCTTTACGGTGATGGCGCTGTCGCCGCAGTTGTAAATATCATAACAAAAAAGAAAACCGGGACAACGCAAAATCTCGTCGGCTCGTCAGCAGCATCATATTCATCATTCAAGGAATTTCTTGATATTACTCAAATTCATGACGGATGGTCATATAGCATATTTGCCCAAAAGGAACAATCTGACGGATATCGAGCTAACAGTGCTTATGAAGGACTCAATTACGTCTTTTATCTTCAGAAAGAACTCCAACCCGGTTTAAAATTTGCGTTCAAAGGGGCATTCCATAAAGATGACAGAGAGCGTCCCGGTACCCTTACCCTGACAGAAATAGCAAGTGTAGGCAGGAATGGCACTGTTACACAGGGCGACGAGTCAAATGTCGATCAATTCAACCTTGATTTCTTATTGCAAACATCACTGGCAGGCGGAGACTTTTCGGCTTTTGCAACATTCTGGGGAGATGGATCAGATTCCCGGACAACATTTGTCAGCGGCACCTCGACAATTGATGACATATCACGTGTCATGCATCTAAATCTGAAATATGTTAGAAAATTAAGCCTATTCGGGCTACAAAATCAGCTTATCTC
>SBBU01000165.1 GCA_005239585.1 Planctomycetaceae bacterium | reverse complement strand
CAGACAGAGGAAGGTGTTATACGAATTCTAGAAGCGGATCCTGACGGGACAGTTGATGTAGAGGTAATCATCGAGGCAGACAAAAAATCAGTAATCAAAGTACGATCCGGCGTGCTGGAGGTTACGAATCGAGCAGATCCATCAAAAAAGACAAGAGCAAGTGTAGGTGATACCGTATCTCTATCGAAGGAGGATATGGTCATCAAATCAATAAAGTTGCTGAAAGAGGATAGCTTATTCAAGGATTTATACAAGCGTGATCCGGAGTTTGTGGAAACGCTGGACAAGAAGGACAAGATCACTTGGGCGTCATTTGTTGGGGAAAAGCTGAATGAAAATCCAGACCTGTTAACTCCCAAGCACAGGATTATTCTGGCCCATGAGCTTTTGAAAGATAATGTGATAGCGGACAAATTAAAGCGAATGTTTGACGTACTTTTTAGCGGAAGAGATGATGGTATAAAAAATCTTGCCAAGCTTGTGAACAAACATGAAGAGTGGTTTTACATCGGATTATTAGAGGCTCAGGAGGTAGAGGTTCGTTGCGTTGCACCTTGGGTACTAAGCGTAATAGCAGACAATCTGGATGGAAAACTTTTACAGGAGGCGGCAGAGAAGTTGATAGTTGTAACAGAAGATAAAGATGTTGAAGTGCGTATGGCAGCTTGTCATGCATTAAAACAGATCTCTTTACGCACAGACAAAAAGCTTTTTGAAAGAATAGTCAAGTTACTGATTAAAATGATAGACGATAGCCACCCTTGGGTGCGCGATGGTGCTTCCTTTAATTTGGCTGTCTTGGCAGGCCACCGCATTAAACACTTAGAAGTAAAGCTTCTAGAAGAAATCATAGCGGCCATTGAAAAGGCTCTCAACGGTGAAGAAGTTGAAGTCCTACGTTTCAAGTTTCGGCGAATACTGACAACACTGAAAGAGCGAAAACAGGAACTGGAGCAGAAGAACCAAGGGGAGAAATAGTAGAATGAATAAAATCAGTTTTTGGTTTTTGGTAAGCCTGATCGTAATCGCAGGATGCAGACAAGACAAATCATCGAAAACACCAGAGCAACCGCAAACTGCTGTGCTCTCAGCCCATTTATCAGATTGGCCATCTCCATCAAACGAGCTTACCTGGAAATGGTTTCAGAGCGGGACGATCTCTATGTCAGATATAGACTCCATCGAGTTCTATATGAAAAGTATGCCGCCATGTTCGATTTGGCTAGATGGCATGGTATTGGGAACACAAGAGATTACCGAGAACAATGCCGCAAATTGGAAAATGTCTAATGCTGGGGGCTCTTTTGTTAATGATTCCACACAATTTCGATCAGGGACAAGTTCTATAAGGTTTGACCAAACTACGAAAGCAAATGCTATACTTGAATATCCTGCAACGGGCAACGCCAACTGGGACCTTTCAACAACCCCTAGCCTAGCCTTCTGGATTAGAATCCAACTTGGTAATATTGCAGATGAAATAGGAATATTGGATATAAAGCTAAAGAACTCCTCTGGTTCCTATTTTAAGTATGTGTATAATCCACCTGAGAGTACCGCATCTTCATACCTGGGTTTTTCTAATTTTGACTTTTCACCTGATCAATGGCACTACATAGTAATACCACTAAGAGAATTGGATGTTTCGTTTTCCGCAACACCGCAGAACTCAAAACAGGCGCCACTTACCACCACATTCTCCTTTGACGCAACGCCAGCGCAGCTTGTAAGTGAGTATCGGCTCGACGTGAATGGCGATGGAGTTTGGGAACGAGTACAGCCAACTAGTGGAAGCATAACCTGGACTTTTGATACAGCTGGAATGTATGAAGCAACGTTAGAGGTAGAAGATACTACAGGATACATCTGGTCAAGACATTTCAAGGTGGCGGTGGGAGTAACAAGCGAAAGGGCGATCAGGCCGAAGGTGTTAGAAATTGTGTATAATACTACTTCTACTTCAACTGATCCGACGACGACAGGTGAGGCACACCGGTTAAATCTGCGAGCGTGGAGTAACGGCTTTGTGGATATTCAGTTTGTAGGCAGGATAAACTGGAGTTCTGGTCCACCTGTAGACTCCCAAGGATTCGTAGATGGACGTAGGGTAATTAGCGATAATCAGTTAGCTGCGAAGGTCAAGAGTGGGGAAGTAGATGAAGTATGGATGTTTGGATACGAATTTTCATTTGATCGTTTGGGAGACTATGGTGCCATGGCAGGTCCAGGGGCCTTTCATAGCCAAGGAGATGCTTTTCCAGATATAGATAGCGGTAGAGCTTTTTTTATCTGGTGGGCAGGTTTTGGAGATCCTGCGTTTCATGAATGGTGTCATCACGTAGAAGTCAAATTAAATCGAACTGATAATAGTTTAGGTTACAGTAGTTCATTAATGAACTTTTACCGTCATTATGGTCGTGAAGACTATCAAGGGGTAGCTGGAGTTGGAACCGTTCACCGGCCGTCTAATTCTGACAGAGAATATGATTACAATAATAGCAGATATGTTTCTAGTACAGCAGATGACTGGTTAGATTTTCCTTACTTTACAGGAAATACACGCCAAATAAATAACACTGAGTGGGGTTCACCAGATACCGCTAACGGGTGTCGTTATTACCTACCATGGTGGTGTCGACACTTGCCCAAGGCACCTGGGATGCACGGGACAAGACTGAACAACTGGTGGAAGTATGTCTTTGATTATAACGCACATGCTGAACAAATAGGGATGTTAGCACTACCGACAGCACACATCACAAGCCCCCCCGTGAGCATGTCCGCCACCGTCACCTTCCGTGGCCACGGGCACAGCTTTCATAATACCAGCCCTCTAGGTAAGAATCGTGTGGCAAAACTCATCTGGAACTTCGGAGATGGAAGCCCTAACGTAGAGGAGACGGTCCATGTTACCTTGACGGATCCATCGGTGGTGACACACACTTTCCCAGGGTTGGGGACTTACACCGTGACGTTGGTAGCTGAGGACGCCTTGGGTCGAAGGGGTTCGCCAATATCAGTAGAGCGGATGGAAGTGACAATCGGGGTAAATGCGTTACCAAATACGCCTTCAACACCAGCAGGCTCCACCAACTGCGTGATAGGAGCCAGCTATACATATACGACGGCAACAACCGATCCTAATGGTGATCAGGTCCAGTATACCTTTGACTGGGATGATGGCATAACCACGACCACTGGCTTTCTCGCCTCTGGTGCAACAGCTTCAGCAAGCCACAGTTGGGCAAATCCAGGGCCATATTTAGTCAGGGTAAAAGCTACAAACTCTCAGGGGGCCAGCTCTGCATGGTCAAGCGCACTATGGGTAACGATAAACTCCCCGCCCAATACACCAACTAGTCCTTCGGGTCCGACCTCAGGCCTTACTGGAACAAGTTATTTGTATTCCACGTCGACCACAGACCCTAACGGACATGATGTACAATACACATATGACTGGGGAGATGGAACAACAACCCTGAGTGGTTTCGTCACATCCGGAGCCAGTGTTTCATTCTCCCACATCTGGTCTACAGCAGAAACATTCCAAGTTAAAGTGATGGCGACAGATTCACTGGGTGCATCCTCTGGATGGTCAATTGCGCTATCTGTAACGATAACAGTGCCAAACTCCCCGCCCAATACACCTACAGCACCCTCTGGACCTACATCAGGAGTGATAGGCACAAGCTATTCGTATTCAACTTCCACCACAGACCCGAATGGGAATAATGTGCAATACACATTTGATTGGGGTGATGGTACGACCACTGTGACAGGGTTTTTTGCATCAGGAGCTACGGCCTCTTCATCTCATAGCTGGTCTGCT
>SBBU01000168.1 GCA_005239585.1 Planctomycetaceae bacterium | reverse complement strand
TAGTGGCATACCCCATCTCGACTGCCTTTACAAACATTTTTCCTGCATGCAATATCTCAATATTGAACTGAACCGATTTCCGGAATGGGATATTGTCTATGACATGAAAACGATTTAATGACGTGTAACCTTTCGTAGAAACTCCATCACACTTGGTCTGATTGTGGTAAGGGTGGTTAAAGGGCTCTGAGCAACCCCACGCATAACCAAAATAGTCCTCTGTACCCGTCCCGAAAGTGCTGGGAAAAACCTCATCATCGACGAATATCTTTTCATCACCTTCTCCCCACCACATGCCAACGGGATTTCGCACCATAAGCGCGAGTCCTACAAAGCGTCCGCTCCCCTTGCCTTTGAGCGCTGTCCAATCGAGCAGTGGAATCGTTTTGATGTTATTCTGACCCCTCCAAAATGCATGGAAATAGAGCTTTTTGCCAGCCTCTTTATCCTCTCGAACATAGAGCGCACCAGAGATCCTGAAGTCAAGTTTTCCTTCGTTTATCATCTCGATCTTTGCTGACTTGGCAAACGGCATGGGAAAATTACACCACGCCTTATTTTCCGAGGCCACACCCATCGGCAGGCTCTGGTACTTGCGCCAGCCCGGAGCCGTACCAAAAAAATCACCAAGGGGCGTCAGGATAGCAGGTGTGGAAGAACCATCCCATGAGATCCGAAGCGTTGTCTCACGAAGCGCTTTCTCGAGGTCTTGACCTTTAACACCATCTATCTTGACTTCCAATCTATCTATCAACTTTGGTCCATCCACGTTAATGCTGACACATCCCCTGTTGTCCGATTCAAACAGGGTTTTTGTCGCTTTGGGATCAACCAAGAGTCCCTTGAGATTTATCTCCTCCAGCTCTTTTCGAATTTGCTCTATCAACGGTTCATTCTTACTCAGTTCCTTCTGAGAAAAGCTGGTTACCTGTGTCCCAGAAGCGTATGTGAAATAATTAACATGGTAATATTGTTTTCTCTTATCACAAGCGATCTTGCAGTGCTTCTGATAGAGGATGGGAAAATAGAGATTGCATCCTCGGGCCCGTTTACCCGCAAGCGGTGACAAGAATGGCTTGACGCCACCAGATAAAAGCGCTCCAAAATCGGCCTCAAGCGCCGGCTTGGAGCCGCCATCAATGTAGATACGCAGAGTCCCCGCTGGATTTGCAGACCAGATTCGGACCACACACCCCGGCCCATCCATCTCTGCCATCACATGCCAGGTCTTTCCATCCTGCTCTTCCTGCCGCAGATAATTATCCAGATCATAATTGGCAAACCATGACTCGGCATCGTTGGGAGCCTTGCTCTTTCGATCGTAACTTGAAAACTGACGGCATGAAATCTCTTTTTCTGGCGGCAACGTCAGTTTGTGAAGATTTGTCATCTCTTTAAGCAATGTCTCACAAGTGACCTGTTGAGGCTCAGTTTTAAGATGAGAATTGTAAAAGGTGCAAGAACATAAAAAAAGAATATAGACTAGATATCTTTTCATACCTATCCTCCTGTATGGTTCATTTTAAATTTATAGGCCATATTGTAGGGATTTGGACCCCAAAAGAAAGTGGAGCACCATGACTAGAGAGCCGTGGCACCTTTAAACGCCCAACTGCGTGGGGCGACATCCCGCACCACCACGGGTAAACCCGTGGGCTTTGCAGGGTCTAAAAAAGATTTTTAACTCCATGAACTGTTTTAGGGATTGCATTCGCGGCAGGGAGTTTTGCCAGAGTCAAAGGCATCGCCCTTGGTTTTGAAATAAACCAAGTTCTTCTTTTCTTTCATTGTCTTGCAATTTGCCCTGTGAAATCTCGTACCGTTAGGCGTGGCGATATAATGTTCTTCATCCTGCTTCATATCCTTCCACAAGCCCAACCTATTCTTCCTAGCGTAATCTTGGGCACTCGTGAAAACATGGATATATTTCGTATTAGGTGTAACTGAGGCAGCATATGCCAGTCCATTCTTGACAAGCTCTTCATTTATAAACTTGCCGTCGACGTAAACGTAGGCCAGCGTCCGCTTGTATTTATCCTGCTCCTCAATATCCAATTCAATCCTGACTTTCTTATTGAAAACAAGGTTTCGATTGAACTCTTTTGCCTCCTCAAAAAATGGATCACCAAATTCAGGGCAGTCAATACCAATGTATCTAACCTCCCTTCCATCAGAGAGCACTATAGAATCTCCATCTTTTACTTTTACAACGATCTCGTCGCTGGTCCATTTGACCTTCGTGACAGCAAAGATAATCGCAGCAACCAAAACTACTATGAGATAAATGCCATATTTGCCTGTTACTCTTCGCCACATCATTAATCTAAAAGATACTATATCCTTCAAATTAGAGCCAGATGCATTAAAATTTCCGAGATTAATTTGGAATGCTAGAAGGCTGATCTCCTCCGGCTTGCGGCCTTGGTTTAAACTGTTCGTTGACAGCCAAGAATTCCTTGTGTGCCTTGGCGTCGAAAAGCACAAGAATAATCCGTTCAAGCGTTGTGTTTGTCTTAATGTGACTATAAATCTCATCCAGCATGATGAATGCTGACTTGTCAATCGCAAAGGCGCCTGCTCCGGTCCCGAGGGCTGGAAACGCAATTGTCTTTAGCTTCAGGTCGTTGGCACGCTTTAGAGAGTTTGCCGTAGAATTTCGGATCGATTTGGGATCGGCCCAGAGCCCAAGGGGCATAACCGCCGCATGAATTACGTGTTTCGACTTGAGCTTGCCCGAACTAGTAACTACTGCCTCCCCGAGTGGTATAGGGGCAAGTTTATTACACTCTTCCTGAATCTCTGAGCCGCCATTACGCCTTATCGCACCTGCAACACCTCCACCGAGGATTAGATCATTATTAGCCGGGTTTACTATAGCATCTACTTCCAATTCCGTTATATCACCAATCTTGAAATCTATCTCTGTCATTTACTTTTGTTTGAACTCAGCATCTATCACGTCATCACCCGGTTTCTCCTTATCTGACTTGGAGGCGGCACCGCCACCATCTGTACTTTGACCCTGCCCTTTGGCCTTCCTGGCTGCCTCTTCATACATAATCTTTCCTATTTCTTGTGAGACCTTTCCCAACTCTTCGATGAGCCGCTTTATCTCTGCAGTATCACTGCCCTCTCTTGCTTTCTTCAAAAGATCCATAACCGCCTGTACCTTCTGCTTTTCATGTTCGCCTATCTTGTCTTTATACTCTGACAGCATCTTCTCCGTGGTGTATATAATATTATCTGCCTGATTCTTTGCTTCAACCAGTTCTCTTCTCTCTTTATCCTTTGATTCGTACTGTTGTGATTCCTTTACCATTTTATCTATCTCTTGCTCGCTGAGTCCTGTTGAGGCCTTGATAATTATCGATTGCTGTTTGTTAGTAGCCTGATCCTTGGCGCTTACATTGAGGATTCCGTTTGCGTCAATTTCAAACGTAACTTCAATGCGCGGCATACCTCTTGGCGCTGACGGAATGCCGTCAAGTACAAATCTACCAAGGCTTCTGCAGTCAGCTGCCATCTCGCGTTCACCCTGTACGACATGGACTTCAACCTGTGTTTGGTTATCAGCAGCCGTAGAAAAGACTTCAGATTTCTTGATGGGGATCGCTGCATTGCGTTTGATAAGCGCTGTGCGGATGCCGCCGAGCGTCTCCACTCCAAGTGTCAGTGGCGTTACATCCAAGAGAAGAATATCTTTCATCTCACCGCCCAATATTGCTGCCTGAATTGCAGCACCAACTGCTACTACCTCGTCAGGGTTTACCCCCCTGTGTGGTTCTCTGGCAAAGAAATCTTTCACAAGCTGTTGGACTTTGGGTATACGCGTTGAACCTCCAACAAGGACCACCTCCTGGACATCTGTTGGTTTTAGTCTGGCATCAGCAAGCGCCTGTTCAGTAGGCTTGAGTGTTGAATCAAAGAGCCTGCCAAGAAGCTGCTCCAGTTTGGCCCTGCTTATCTTCACGCTTAGATGTTTTGGACCTGATCTATCAGCCGTTATGAACGGAAGGTTGATTTCGGTCTCGAGCATTGTAGACAGCTCACATTTGGCCTTTTCACAACCCTCTTTCAACCTCTGGAGCGCCATGGGATCGTTGCGAAGGTCAATACCTTGCTCTTTTTGAAAATTTTCAGCTACATAGTTCACAAGGATTTGGTCAAAATCATCTCCGCCAAGATGAGTATCTCCATTTGTAGAGAGTACCTGAATAACTTCGTTATCGACCTCGAGGATTGAAACATCGAATGTGCCGCCTCCTAAATCGTAGACAGCGATCTTATGGCGCACTTTTTTATCAAGGCCATAAGCAAGAGAGCTTGCCGTTGGTTCATTGAAGATACGCCTTACATTGAATCCTGCAATTATGCCTGCCTCTTTGGTAGCCTGCCTCTGGGCATCGTTGAAATAGGCAGGGCAAGTAATGACAGCATCATTTACTGTAGCACCGAGATAATTTTCAGCAGTTTTCTTGAGATCAGCAAGAACCATGGCTGAAATTTCCTGAGGTGTATATGTCTTGCCGCCTGCCTTTACTCGAACCGGATCCTCAGGTCCGCCAACGATTTCATAAGGTACCCTTTTTATCTCTTCCTGGACTTCTTTCACCCTTCTGCCCATGAAACGTTTGATCGAGTAGATTGTATTAGACGGATTGGTGACCGCCTGACGCCTAGCCAGAATCCCCACAAGTCTCTCTCCCTTGTCGGTAAATGCAACTATTGACGGGGTAAGGTTAGACCCCTGAGCATTGGGGATGACTTTAACCTCCTTGCCCTCCATCACAGCCACAACCGAGTTTGTGGTCCCAAGGTCAATTCCCACTATCTTTCCCATAATCCTCCCATCATAAAATTTCGATTTCTTTAAAGGTCTTCACCAAGAGTGTATATTTTATAAGTTGGCTCTAGGATGGCAAGACCCTTGAAAAAAATTAACATCTCTAGACAAGGATTATGCGCCTTGCTGGCACTATTGTTAATAATTGTCCTTGGGTTTTATGGTCATACAACATATCGTACGAGATATCCAAATTTTCCAGTCTGTATGGTTTATCCCAAGGCCTATGATGGAAAATTGATCTACACCGGGGTAAACAGTGTTGCGGCTCATACAGGCAGGGGAATCGTTATTGAAGATAGTGATGGGTTTCGTATCGAAGTAATAACAAGAGCCAAGCCGCTCGTTGGGGATCATGTTGATGTAAGCGGCTGGTTCAATAAAGAAGGATTTATCGAGTGTGAAGAGCTAAGACATGTTAAACATTGGAGACAAGAAAGACTTGTAATGTTTCTCTCATCCGCCTTGGCGGTAATAATTGTTGCATCTCTCTTTTTTCGCTACTTTAAATTACAGGCGGGGACATTTCTAACTCGAAAAAATGCCTGATCTTCTGACACATTACGCAACTGCCCGACTGGCGGGGTTAGCCATGAAGAAGGAAGAAGACCGCCTGATCTTAGCCCTTGGCGTAATAGCACCCGATATTGAAATGTTCATCATTAAAATCGCCTTGCATGGAGATTCCTTTCATGCACTTTTATCCCATTCACTAGTCGGGGCCTTTTTATACGCCTTGGTGATAAACTTCTTCTTTGGTGATCTGAAGAGCCTGCTGCTTCTCTATGGCGGCATGATTATTCACATTTTTTTCGATCTTTTTAAATATAATCTGGGAAAGGGGGTATCTCAGCTTTTTTTCCCATTTGATAAAAGTCTGTATGAATTTGGGCTCTACTATCCAACTGATATAATTTACGCTATACCTTTCAGTCTGGCAGCCGTAATTGCACTGGAGTTTTATTATCATGCAAATAATAAAAAACAAGTACTGGGGAATTAAAGTAATTGCTGCCTGTCTCCTAATAATAGGCTCATTTCAATACATGGCAGCGACAGATAGAAACACCAATCCTAATATTGCCTATTGCTTTCTACAGCCGGAAAGATTCAAAGATGCAACTGTTTACGTTGGAAAGATCGATGTTGTCGAAGTTGATGAAAAGAAATTCATCATTTTGGCTGGAGAAAGAAAGGTAGAGGTAAGAGGTTCTACTACAGGTTTGCAGAAAGCTGATCTGGTTACATTTGTCGGCACGTTCAAAGGCGATCATGTAGAACTCGTACGCGTAAAAAAGATATTTCCCATTCCCTATGCGAGGGCTATAATGAATCTAGTCTCAACTGCTGTAATGATCTTCGTGCTTTTACTGCTTCTTAGATATTTCAAAATTAACCTTCCAAAGGTGATCCGTGGCTGATCTTCTCACACATTATGCGACTGGTCATTTAGCTGGAAAACTGCTCAAAGCCCCTGAAGAGCGTGTTTTTCTATATGTTGGGTGCCTGTTGCCTGACATCATCTTCAAGGCCCTGCTCTATGGGACAAGTTCAGACGAGCTCTTCTGTGATCCTTCCCATTCTCCAGTAGTGCTTGTCTTCATTTGTTATGTAATTGCCATGCTATTTGAAGAATCCATAAGACCTAAGGTCTTTTCCTTCACATTGATTGGTTCATATCTGCATGTCGCATTTGACGCCTGCAAGGATTATTTCGGTATGGGGGTTGTACCTCTATTTTTTCCTTTTAGCCTGAAGAGGGTTGAGCTGGGATTATATCAGATAGACCACTCGCTCTATTTTATGCCGTTTGCCATTGTCCTGATTGTTATTGCTGAATTGGTTGCTCATCTTGGCCGGTATAAAGGAAAGTAGTGATGGTTATATCATCTGACTGCTCTGCAGAACCAGCAAAATTTCTAATATCATTTACCAGCCCTTGTACATACTCCGCGCTGGGCAATTGGTGATTCTTCTTTGTGTATTCCATTAATCGCTCTCTTCCATAGAGATCACCCGCCTCATTCATTGCCTCGTTAACACCGTCAGTGTAGCAAACTACCCTTGTGCCCTTGTTAATCTTGAATGTCTTTTCCTCTATCAATTTTTCGAATTCCTTCTCTTGGACAACACCCAAGGCTATGCCATTAGTGCTTACTTCGATACATTGATCCTGTCTTGCGACGATGATCGGCATATGACCAGCGGAGCATACAGTAAGCTTTGCGTTAGGGACATCAACTGTCATGTGCAGAAATGTAATGAAACTCCCCCTCTTAACATCCCTCGAAAGGATTTTGTTGAGGCCCTTTACAAAATCAACGCTTGAGGTATATACGATAGGGGCCATGTGAGTAATGCCTCGTATCATGGTCATGAGCAGCGCCGCTGGGATTCCTTTTCCCGACACATCACCAATCGCTATCGAGAATTTCCCCTCTTTCAGCTCTATTACGTCATAATAGTCGCCCCCTACCTCTTTTGCTGGTATGTAAATCGCACTTAAATCTGAGCCTTGTACTTTAGGGACACGCACTGGAAGCAAGCTGAACTGTATCTCATGGGCAAGCTTGAGTTCATGCTCCATTTTTGTTGCGCTCTCTTTTAGCTTTTCTCCCTCGGCTAGTCCGCCTATCATTTGATTGAAAGCGCCTGCCAGTATGCCAAGCTCATCATTCGTTTTCACAGATGTTGTGTGATCAAATTTTCCCTGCTGTACGATTTTCATGTCCTCGGAGAGTTTCTTTATTGGACTCGTCAGCCTAGAACCTAGCCATATTGCTGTAAGAACACCCAAGGCTACAGAAATAAAACC
>SBBU01000229.1 GCA_005239585.1 Planctomycetaceae bacterium | reverse complement strand
TCCTTAGAAATCGTTTCATACCTCTCTCCCAAAAGATTTGTCTAATCTATCGGGCAGAGAGGCCCTTTTTATTCAATCCGATTTTTTGGACAAGCTCAGATATACGACATGCAACCTTTGAAAACCCTAATTTTCTCTGTTTTATCGCCCCCAACGGGATTCGAACCCGTGTCGCGGGCTTGAAAAGCCCGTGTCCTAACCACTAGACGATGGGGGCACGTTGGTCAATTAGTATAACTAAAAGATACTATCACGGGGTCTGGGATTGTTCAAGCCGTTCACACTTGTTGCGAATTCTCAAAAGCGTTTCATTTTCTTATCTGCTCTTTATTTCCCCTGTTAACCACAGGCCAAAGTGTGTCATTCACCGAAAGATACCCATCTGATGAGGGCGGTGGGTTTCGAACCCACGACCCCCGGCTTAAAAAGCCGGTGCTCTACCACTGAGCTACGCCCCCCACTTTTGGTAAGCAGTCTAGTCTCTAAGCATTTGGTTTAGACTATATTTAAGTCTCTTTTTCAAGTGATACATGGCTCTACCATGCCTCTTTAGCTTTCTCTCACGTTCAAACGCATCTCTCTTGTCTGAGTAGGCTTCATAATAGATTAACTTCAATGGTGAATATGGTCTAGTTGACTCGACTCTCAAACTATTGTGTTCTTCGATTCTTTCAGCTAGATCACATGTAACACCTACATAATTATAATTGCGCTCTATGCTTTGTATCATATAAACATAATACATTGCGTATCCTTACCAAAAGTGGGGGGCTACGCCCCCAAAACATTAAATGATTTTATGATTAGAAAGAGCCATCATTTGATAGTTTTATCACTATATGGAAGATTTGGCAGAATGTCAATTGAGATGTATTTTGATTTGTTATCGAGTGCAATAATGGTCACTCCAACCAGCTCTTCTCATTGCGGTGCAAGGAGAGATAAAACTGCATTTTGCTAGTGCCCAATAGTTGAAATAGAGTCGAAGAATATTGATACTTTCCCGTTATGCAAACCATAAAGGCGGTATTTTTCGATATAGATGATACCCTCTTTAGCACTACAGATTTTGCAGGTCTTGCCAGGAGGAATGCTGTAGATGCGATGAGGAAGATGGGCGTCAAGCTCCCAAGTGAGCAGCTTTTAAAGGAACTCAACGAGGTCATTGCTGAATTCTCAAGCAACTATGAGCATCACTTTAATAAACTGCTCCATCGTATCCCCAAAGAGTCTTTTGATGGCATCAACCCTGCCATGATTGTGGCCTCTGCGGTGGTTGCTTATCATCAGACAAAATTTAGGCAATTAAAACCCTTTAGCGACGCCAAACAGTCTCTTGAAAAGCTGGCAAGAACTAATTTGGTTCGCGGAGTTATTACTGCGGGTCTTGAGGTAAAACAGGCTGAAAAGATAGTGAGACTGGGATTATACAAGTACCTAACCCCATCTGCCATTTTTATCTCAGATCAGATAGGGATTTCTAAACCTAATCCAAAATTATTTCAGCGTGCCTGTTCAGAGGTTGGTCTAGTCCCGCTGGAGACAATTTATGTCGGTAATAGTCTTATAAGTGATGTTGAGCCTGCTAACAAGGCAGGGATGGTAAGCGTTTTGCTCAATAGGAAAAGGAGAAATGAAGATGTGTTTGGCAGGGTGATAAAACCTGCGTATGAGATCAAAAATTTGATGGAGCTTGTTGGCATTCTTAAAAAGGATTTCTCGATTGAAAAACTCTAGCCAGCACAAGCTTGTAGCGATAATAGATTTTGGCTCTCAGTACACCCAGCTTATCGCACGAAGAATTAGGGAACTTGATGTCTACTGCGAAATTTTCACGCCTTTGATAGGTGCATCCGAACTAAAAAAGGCGAGTGCGGTTATCCTTTCGGGCGGCCCTGCCAGTGTTTATGACAAGAATTCACCACGGATAAGCAGGGCTCTTTTCTCAAGAAATGTACCGATACTTGGTATTTGTTACGGACTACAGATGCTCTGCCAGCACTTTGGCGGGAAGGTCGTTGGAAACACAAAGCAGAGGGAATACGGTAGAGCAGATGCCGATTTGGTCAGAAAGGATGCCTTTTTTGATGGTGTCCCAAAGAGATCTGTAGTATGGATGAGTCATGGTGACGCATCATTCTTTTCATCTGCGAGCTTTTTGGCCCTTGCCAAGACGAGTTCATGTGACTTTGCCGCAGTAAGGCACAAGGATCTCCCCATCTATGCAGTGCAATTCCATCCGGAGGTTTCACACACCGAGCATGGCAAAAAACTGCTTTCAAATTTTCTTTTCAAGGTAGCAGGCCTCAAACCGACATGGAAGATGGGTTCATACATAGATGAGGCGGTATCCTATATCAAGGGGATAACCAAAGGTGAGCAGGTGCTCTGTGCCGTCTCTGGCGGTGTCGATTCTGCTGTTGTTGCGGCGCTTGTGCATAGAGCGATCGGAAAGAACCTCCTTTGTATCTTTGTTGATAATGGACTCTTGAGGTTGGGTGAAAGGGATCAGATCCCTGAGGCTTTCAAGAGGGTAGGACTAGAAATCAAAGTTGTAGATGAAAAAGATCGGTTTTTGTCGGCGCTCAAAGGTGTAACTGATCCAGAGAGAAAGCGAAAGATAATAGGGAGAGAATTCATCAGGGTCTTTGAGGATTATGGAAAGGGAATAAAATATCTGGCACAGGGGACGCTCTATCCAGATGTTATCGAATCTACATCTCCCAAGGGTGCACCCTCTGCCAAAATCAAGACCCACCACAATGTAGGAGGCCTTCCTTCTCGATTTAAATTTAAGCTTATCGAGCCCCTGAGATTTCTCTTCAAGGATGAGGTTCGTCGTATGTCCGTGGAGCTTGGGCTTCCAGATGAGATAACAAAGAGACAGCCCTTCCCGGGGCCCGGTCTTGCGGTGCGGGTCTTGGGGCCTATCACATGGGACAGACTAGAGCTCCTGCGCAAGGCAGATGCGATTGTGCAGGATGAGATTCAAAGGTCGGGGTACGCAAAGGATCTATGGCAGTACTTTGCTGTGCTCTTGCCTGTAAGTAGCGTTGGCGTAATGGGTGATTCACGCACGTATGAGAACATCGCCGCTGTGAGGGCTGTGAAGAGCCTCGACGGCATGACGGCAGACTGGGCCAGACTCCCACAAGATCTTCTTGGTCAAATATCTACGCGTATTGTCAACCAGGTCCGTGGCATTAACCGTGTAGTCTATGATATCTCTAATAAACCCCCCAGCACTATCGAATGGGAATAATCATAAGCAACAATGAGGCAAAACTGCGATCTTTTTGATAAGATTTTATACTGTATTTATGAGAGTCGTGCGTGAAAAAGCAGCATTTGCTGCACTTTCTGAGTTAAGGACACATCCGGACCGAATTATAGCTCAACTAAAGGAGACATTTGTAATCCTTGAAAAACACAACAAGCCTGTGGCTGTTTTAGAGGACCCAAAGAGATATGAGGCCATGCAGCAAATGCTCGAATTGGCAACCGATCTCGTCCTTGCCTTTGAGGCCAGAACACGAGAGCTGTCCGCATCGAAAAATGACTATATACCTTGGAACAACATCGTCTATAAAGATAGAAAATGAGGCGCATTAAAAGCACCTGGCTTTTCATTTCTAGTTTCGTTTTACCATCAATCGTGATCTCTTGTTCAATCGGCGGCTATGATAGGCAAGTAGATAATCAACCCCTTGAGAATCCGTTGCCCCTAAGCTCAATCGAAAAGGACGGCTCAATAAAGCTGGCTAATGGAAAACGATACTATATAGCAGGCATTAAAAGCGTTCATCCTGTTATCAATTCTGTAAATGACATAGAGCGATATGGCTACTGCTCATACTTATGGAGAAAGATTGCACGTGTTAAGCACGAGGTTCAAGTGGATCCCTTGTATACTGACAAAGGAAAAGAGTTTGCAAATATCTATCTGGCAGTAGCTCCCTACAGGTGTGGTACGTGTACAGGCTATCCGGTGTTTTTTAAAGATTTAATAGCAGGTGTACTCCTAAACAGTGGTCTTTGTGAAATTGATTACTCGATAAAAGAAAGATTTCCAGAACTTTATGATGCTTTAATAAAAGCCCCAAGACTTGTAAAGGAAGGAGATATAGTTGTCATTTTCAACCTCAGGATAGTCGATGTGAAGGGAAAGCCCGCAAAGGCTCATGTTTGGGCACCGGATAATACCCTCTTCTGGGAAGAGGAAAACGGGAGTTACAATGATTACCTTAGGTTTAATAAAGAAGATATCCCACAAACTTTCGAAATTCGTATTTATTATGGCTGTGATTACTCTCAAAGGGCTGACATTGAGATCCCCCTCTCGGAGGCGACGATAGTCGAGGGAAAAATTTACAAGATTGACAAGACTCTCACCATTCCTAAACACTAGTAGCATCTCTATTAATAGATTGGCTGGCTTTAAAGGAGACTATCACTCAACTTTCCATGGATGTAAAGGCAGTTTTACTAGTGGTGCACTGCCCTTTCGATCGCTTGCGGTAAATATCCCTGCTGGTAACACGAACGAAGGATTGACTTCAAAACAAAGCTAAACTATCATTCAAGATTCCATGGCTACAAAGGCGATCGTGCTTGCGGCGGGAAAGGGCGAACGGATGCGCTCCGAGATCCCAAAGTGCATGCATGAGATACTTGGCAAACCAGTCTTGGATTATGTCCTCGAATCAGTTAAAGAGGCGGGAATAGAAGAGACCATCGTTGTAGTTGGTTACAAGGAAGAGGTTATAAAAAAACATTTTGGGAATGGATATACCTTTGTTACACAAAATGAGCGCAAGGGGACGGGACATGCGCTGTTAAGCTGTCAGGACTCGCTCAAAGGGTTCAACGGAAACTTGATCGTAATTAGCGGTGATGTACCGCTCATCAGCGCTGGGACACTAAAGAGGCTCTCGAGGGCGGTAGAAGCGTTTAATTCCGATTGTGTTTTGCTTACTGTCTGTATGAATGACCCATCTGGCTATGGCAGGATTATTCGTGACGAGAGCGGTGTGATTACAAAAATTCAGGAGGAGGCAGATGCCAAGGTCAAAGAACTTGATATCGCCGAGGTCAATTCTGGTATTTATGGATTTCGAGCCCCGGCAATCTTTGGTTATCTGAGCAAGGTTACACCAAATAACGCCAAGGGCGAATATTATATAACATCTGTCGTGGAGCTTATGACCTCAAATGGTAAAAAGGTCGACGCGATCAAACTTGAAAGTCCCAATGAATCGTTTGGTATAAATACGAGAAGAGATCTTGTCATGGTTACAAATATCGTGAGGTGGCATGTACTAGAGCACCACATGGATAATGGAGTTATGATAATCGATCCATCAACGACATTTATTGAACAGGATGTTCAAATAGGGCAGGATACATTGATCAATCCTTACACTGTAATTAGGCATGGGTCAAAGATTGGCAAGGGATGTAAAATCGGCCCTTTTGCCCATATTAGGCCCGGTAGCGTCCTGTCGGATGAATGTGAAATCGGCAACTTTGTGGAGGTCAAGAACTCGAAAATTGGTAGAAATTCAAGGGCAAAACATTTAAGCTATCTGGGCGATGCTTTGCTGGGTGAAAATGTGAATATAGGAGCAGGAACCATAACGGCTAACTTTGATCAGGGAAAAAAGAATCAGACAATTATCGAAGATGGGTCAGCGACAGGATGCAACACGGTCTTGATTGCGCCCGTCAAATTGGGTAAAAATTCAAAAACTGGCGCGGGTGCCGTGGTCCCTAAAAATAAGAACGTGCCAGATGGAGATGTTGTCTGCGGCGTCCCGGCCAAGAGTATAAAGGGAGCTAAAAAATGAGAAACAGCATGCTCGTTTTTTCCGGTTCTGCCTCTACTGACCTCGCAACACGCGTGTGTCAGTATCTTAACATCCCGCTTAGCCCCCTCTCGGTTCAGAGGTTTCCGGACTCTGAAATCGATGTGAAAATCATGGAAGATGTTCGTGGGGCAGATGTATTTGTAATCCAGTCTACGTGCCCCCCGGTAAATGAAAATCTTATGGAACTATTGGTTACCATCGATTGCCTCAAGAGGGCATCGGCTGAACGGATCACTGCCGTGACGCCATATTTCGGATACGCAAGGCAAGACAGAAAGATGGAGGGTCGAGTCCCAATAACTGCCAAGTTGGTTGCAAATTTATTAACTGTCAGCGGTGTTAATCGTGTCTTGGCAATGGATCTTCACGCCCCACAGATCCAGGGATTCTTTGACATACCGATGGACCACCTATATGCCTCACCAATTATGATCGAGTGCATGCGAAACATGAACCTCACCGATTTTGTAATGCTTTCACCCGACATTGGCGGGGTAAAAATGGCAAGGGCCTACGCCAAGCGGATAAATGTGGAGATTGCAATTATCGATAAACGAAGAGTCGACTCTAGAAGCACAGAAGTAATGACAGTTGTTGGAAATGTAAAGGGAAGAAATGTTGTTATCCTTGATGATATAATCTCAACAGGAACATCTATTACTCAGGCTGTTGCTGCGGCGCGTCAGAACGGTGCAAGGGATGTCTATATCTTTGCAACTCACCCAATATTCACATCAGGTTGCGTTGATAAGCTTGGGAAGTCGGAGGTGAAGGAGATCGTTGTGACAGATACAGTAACAGTGAGTCAGGAAGCAAGGAAGAAGCTTAGGAATTTAAGAGTGGTGTCAGTTGCAAATCTGTTGGGAGAAGCTATAAAACGTATACATAGATCTGAATCTATAAGCGCACTCTTTGTTTAGTATGGAAGAGAAAAAAATAGTATTAACTGCAAGAGAGAGACTCGGCACGCGGGCTGCAAAAAGTGCCAGATCAAATGGGCTTGTCCCCTGTGTGCTGTATGGCAAGGGATTAGAGACCCAGTCACTCCTCGCGAATGCGAGAGATATCGAGAAGCTTGCCCTGAAAAGGGCACGTGTGACCGCAGTGAAACATCCAAAAGGAGAAAATCAAGTCCTTATAAAAAGAGTTGAATACGATCATCTGGGCGAGAAAATCCTGCATGTGGATTTTCAGAAGATAGAGATGACTCAAACGATTGAAGTTGATGTGCCGCTGATTTTTAAAGGGAAACCCGTTGGTGTGCTCGAAGAGGGTGGTGTGTTTGAAGAGCATATCAAGGCGGTTCGTGTGCTGTGTACACCTGATGCTATACCAGAAAAAATCGAAGTGGATATCTCTGGTCTCAAGCTGGGTCAGAAACTGCGGATAAAAGACCTTCCGCTCCCATTATCAAGCAAGGCGACACAGTCTCCAGAGCTTGCGGTTGCGCTGGTACATGCACCGAGAGTTGTGGAGGTAGCGCCGGCAACTGTAGCGGAAGCTGCCACCCCAACCCCAACTGAACCAGAGGTGATCAAGAAACCCAAGAAGGAAGAGGTTCCCGCTGAGGGTGCGGCGAAAGAACCAAAAAAATAGAGTTCTCTGCAGTCCAGCTTGAAAATCATAATCGGAATCGGCAATC
>SBBU01000001.1 GCA_005239585.1 Planctomycetaceae bacterium | reverse complement strand
GACAAATACCTCCAAAAATTCAAAAATGGCCTTGTCTATGCAGTTGGAAAGAACAATACCGAGACTGACTGGCCTGCCATGCTTCCGGGCCCCCTTGATTTATGGGCAGGCAGTAAATCACATACATATCAGATTAAATTCCCGGTCAAAGAGCAGCCAGCCCAGCCTCTTGTTTTTAGTATCTTACTGACCGCGGTCCATCCAGACCATCCGCCCAAATTAAAGATCCAATTCAATGGAAAATTTGCAGTAACTTATCATCTAAGGGGAGGACTCTCTAACAAGGCAGGCGAAGAACTCCAGATTGTTGAAGCATTGCTCCCATCCAAGGATTTCAAAACTGGAGAAAATACGATTTCACTCTCAAATAAGGAGGGTTCATGGATTCAGTTTGGACAGCTTTCCCTTGAAAGCCGAACAGAAGATGCCATAAAAAATTTTATTGGCTACATTGACATTCAACCTACTATCTTTTGGATTCGCGAAGATAACGAACTCAAGCAGGTACTTCAGCTCAGGGCCCAGCAGGTCCATGCCTCAAAACTTGCGCTTAAAGTCCATGTATCAGGAAAAACTAGGGAATTTCAATTCAAATCAGAAGATCTGTCAAAACCTGTAGATTTACCAATCAACGCTGTGGATCGTCCTACACCAGTCAAAATAGAAGTAATAGGAAACAAAGTCACAGAAATCACTTTACGTCCAACACGCCAGTGGAAAATCTATGTTGTGGCCAAGACTCATTACGACCTTGGATATACTGCCTCTGTAGAAGAAGTTCTCAAGCAGGCAAGGACAAATCAGCTCGACATCCTCTTTAACTATTGTGAAAAAACCAAAAACGAGCCAAAAGAAAATCGCTTCAAATGGACATTTCCTTCATGGGTTCTCCTTGATATTCTCAATAAAGCAACCACAAAGCGCTCCGAAAAGCTACGCGAGTTTATAAAGAATGGACAGATAGAATGGAGCGCCTTTCCGTTCACATTACATAGTCTATTTGCAGGGCAGGAAGAGCTGGCAAGATCAGTATTTTTTGCAAGAGAATTAGCAGCTGAGCTTGGGACCAAGTCATTCTTTGTGAAACAAACAGATGTGCCAGGACACAGCCGCTTCCTTCCTCAGGTCTTGTCATCAAGCGGGATCGAACTCCTGCAGGTGGGGGCAAATAACGGCGTTCGCGGGATATACCCCCCTTCGCTCTTCTTCTGGGAGGCGCCAGATGGATCACAAACATTGACTAACTGGACCGACGGATACGGAATTCCATGGAAATCTAATCTTTTGATGAAACTTGAAGACCCAGCCAGCAAATATCCTTACGATGCATATCTCAGCGTTGTAGTAAGCAGTGACAACCTTGGCCCATCAAATATGGACTGGATCTCGAAAGAAGCAGTAGAGACAAATAAACGCTATGCCTTTCCAAAGATTCAAATCGGTCAGCCTGAAGATTTTGCACGCTATATCATCAAGAACTGGAAGAAACAGGTCCCGATTCTCAAGACACAGATGTCAGACTGGTGGATTCACGGTGTAGCAAGCGATGCCAGAAGCACATCCTCAGCCCGCATGGCAAAGGAACTCCTGCCCACTGCTGAAAAACTGGATGCAATCAGCTCGCTTTTGTGGGATAGAAAACCCCCAAAATTCCAGGATGGATGGACAAACCTCCTACTCTTCACCGAACACACATGGGGTATCGCCGGAGGAAAGGTAAAACCTCAACCGCCAGAAAAGAAGGACCTCGAAAAAAATCCGGCACACGAACCAATGCGCAAGTCATGGGCAGTCAAGGGAAGCTATGCAAAACAGGCACTCCTAGTCGCACAGACAGAGACCCAAAAAGCACTTGAAGAACTTTGTTCAAAAATCAAAACAAAGGGACCATCTGTCGTTGTTTTCAACCCCACAGGTTACAAACGAACAGATATTGTAAGCCTAACAGGATCAAAATTACCGTCTCGGCTTTTAGATGAATCAACAAGCAAGGAAATAGCAGTTCAGCATTCAGAAGAGCAAGCTGTTTTCATAGCAGAAGATATACCCCCACTGGGCTATAAGACATATCGAATCACTGAAGAGAAAAGCACCCAAGTTGAAGAGATAAAGGATGATTTTATCCAAGTAGACCGTTACAAACTCACGTTTGATCGAAAGAACGGTTCTATGATACAGCTTCACGACCGCACCCTTGGACGCGATCTCTTGGACAAATCAAACCCTCACTCATTCGGCAGTTACATCTATGAGATCTTTGGTCCTATGAAACAGGCTGGATGGCATGGAACAGAATGGGCACCTGGCAAGGGAACTGGCAGACTTGGAGGCAACTTTGTGAAATTAACTGCTCACAAGGGACCAATATTTTCAGAGCTGATAATTGAACGGACATTGAAAGTAGACGGATTCAAAGTCGAGGTTGGTGATGTGGATCGAATTGTAGAACGAATTCAGCTATTTCAGGACATCGATCGAATCAATTGCAGTGTACAGCTATTCGGAAAAAGGCCAACAACTCTTACTGAATCTGGTCATATAGTATTTCCGTTCGATATCCCATCGTTCAAGGCAGTCG
>SBBU01000297.1 GCA_005239585.1 Planctomycetaceae bacterium | reverse complement strand
CATACTCTCTGCTGTACTCAAACGCATCTAATACAAACTCGTCGTATTTTTTGCCTGTTGCTGATCTTATTGCTTCCTTAAAGTCCTTATGGAGTACGAAGATATCCAAGGCCAGTTTCCTCAGTTTTTCCTCACCCTGTGACTTTATTATGTACTCGAGAGCAAGATAAGACTCCAACATATCCCATGATGCAAATCCCCCGCTATCAAGGCCATCTAATTTGTTCGTCAATGCCCCATTCGTCTTAATCAATGCCACATGTGACCACCTATATTTCTCGCCGCCGACTAGGACACAAAAAGATTCACGGACCCAGATGGGAAAACCATCATAGATCTTTTCATCCTTAATATGGGTCCTGACTACTGCATGGGTTAGTTCATGCCTGAATGTCTCGATGAATTCCCTCTCACCGCCATCTCTGAGCATATTGGGAACTGAGAATGTTATGACTGCATCACCCCCTGAAGATGCCGTCGAGGCCCTTGCATTCTCTACAGGCGAATAGTCAGAAAATCTTACATGGATCTTGCAGCCTTGTTTAGGTTCAAGGCCAGTCAAGTCTTTAATCTGCTTGATGGCAGTTTCGATGTCTTTTTCTACAACTTGAATCAATAGCTTTGTGCGCTTGTCATCATGTAACTTACCTTTGTAATTTTTGTCTATGATTATATCCTCTCCTTGCAGGTTTGATGTCCTCACCCACTCCATTGAGCAGGCAGGGAATGAAATCACTTGACAAAGCACTAATATGAAGAAGGGCTTCATACGGAACATATTATTTAATGATACCCCATGACTTCAAGCCCTTGGATGAAATTTTTGATGCATCTCTTTCAGCTTTTCTTTGTTAACGTGTGTATAAATCTGCGTAGTAGAAACAGAAGAGTGGCCAAGCATTTCCTGTATATAACGAAGGTCTGCACCTCCTTCAAGTAGGTGAGTTGCAAAAGAGTGGCGAAAGATATGCGGGTAAATGTTCTTGCCGATCAGAGGTTGAAATCTCTTTACAACCCTCCAGACTGTCTCGCGTCTGAGCTTTTGACCTTTTCTGCTGACGAAAAGATACTCAGACACCCTCTTGCCCGTGCTTCTTTCTTTTCGAATGTAATCTTCAAGCTTAGCTGATGCTATACTGCCAAGAGGCACAATCCTCTCTTTGCTGCCTTTGCCAACTGCGCGAATGTAGCCACCCTCGAGATTGACCTGTTGAAGCCTTAAATTCACAAGCTCTGAAACCCTTATACCTGTGGAATATAGGAGCTCAAGTATGGAAAGGTCTCTCAAGCTCATATCACTGGTATCTAAGAGCCGGATTACTTGCGCTTTGTCCAAAAAGTCAGGGAGGTTCTTGTCCACTTTAGGCAGCCTCACAAAGACAGACAAATCCTTTTTTATAATATTCTCCCTCAGGAGATACTTTAGATACATCCTTAGAGAGGTCAGTTTCCGTGAGATCGATTTAATTGCTAGTCCATGCAATGCTAAAAAGCTCGCGTAAGACTCCAGCTTTGCTTTAGTAACAGAGCCGTTTTTTCCGATAAAATTGTAGAATTTAACAAGATCGCGCTTGTAAGAAAGTATGGTATTCCTGGATAGTCCTAACTCGAACTCGAGATGCTGCATAAAGTCTTCTATATGGCCCATAAAGTTATTATCGACCCCGAAAGGGTCTCGGTCAACTAAAGTGGTAGGTTTGCTTGACATTTAGGTTAGAATAAAAAAAATACCAATATGCGTACGCTCATAGCCCTAGTATTTCTGATCCCACAGCCACAGGAATCCAAAATTGCAGCAAAAATCAATTTGGAGATAATCACCTGGGATGAAGTCGATACTTTGATCAAGGATATAGACAAATCAAAAGATCCAGAACTTCGTAAAGCTACGCTTGTTAGACTCGCAGAGAACAAGCTCTTCCTGCAAGAAGCAAAAAAGAATGATATAAAAGTTAAGAAGGAAGAGATCAATAGATTCATAGATGAACAAATAAAGCGTGTAGGAGGCAAAGAAAAATTCGAGGACTATTTAAGAGTTAGGAGTCAAACTCTAACACAATACATGGAGGAAATAGAGGTAGCGATATTCGTTAACAAACTTATAACTCACAAATACTATGAGTGGTACCTCAATGGGAATGGCCCTATTATGATGGAACTTGTAGGCCCTCAGGAAATAAGAGAGTTCTACGACAAGAATATACACATGTTCCGAACTAAAGAAAGCATGGGGATCTGGAGGATCGCTTTGCAGTTCAACGAGAGTGAAAAGGAATACAGGGAAAAACTCGCGCATTCACTTAGAAATAAAAGCGTCAATGGTCATAACTTTATGTTTCTCCTCCTCTTCTACTCTGACATCAAAACAAGAGGGCCTATTACAATAACAAGGGAAAGCAGCATCTTCTCCAAAGAGAACACAGATAAGATTTTTGCACTTGCAGAGGGCCAAATCAGCGAGGTGTTCATCGAAGGCAATACCATCAATTTTGTAAATATTGTCAAAAAAATCGAAAAGAAGGATATGTCCTTTGAATATGCGCAACTAGTAATAAAAAGTGAACTGGAAAATCAAAAGAGAAATGAGAACAGACGCTCCCTTAGAAACTATCTGGTGGAAAAGGCATACATCTGGCCAGAAGATCTTTTCAAATAAACCACACCCTATTGACTAGTGCTCGCTTTCATAAGTTTGTGTGGAAAATGTTACTATTGCAGGGATTATACAATAGATTTTCGTTGATTTTGGTAAACTTTTCTACAATGTATAATACCCACACGAACGCCCCGTAAAGGGGCATTCGTTGGGGAAATTGCTGCACAATTTCCCCAACAAATTTATGAAAGCGAGCACTAGAATAACAACTGACTCAAACGTATAATAAGAAAAACAAATATCTAGATAAGATGTTATTGTTAAACTCAGTCAACCCTTCGACACTGCACCCCAGAGGGGTGCTGCATGTGCTTCATATCGCCTTACATTTCAACTTCGAAACTAGAAATTTTGGAAGCTCAGGGTTGACTCCGACCGACGCCTTACCCCGCCTCAGAGAGGTGGGGCATGCGACGAGTCGAGGAGTCAAAAGGGCCGGATGAAACTTTTAGTAATTAATTGTGCAGCGCTCTCTGCAAAACTTGCTACCAGATCCGACCTCGCAAAGAATACCTCATTCCTTATAGAAAAAGGCGGTTTTTTACCCCTTTACCCTGTCTTCCCGGCATTGACCATACCCGCTCAGGCCTCTCTTACCACAGGAACCTATCCCGATGAACACGGAATGATAGCAAATGGGCTCTTTGAAAAAGAAAGTTTTGAATACCACTTTTGGCATCAACCTAACCAGCTGCTCTATACAGAAAGATTCTGGACAAAGATTAAAAAGTCAGGGAAACTCAAGGTGGCTATGCTCTTCTGGCAAAACAGCAAATATTCTGATACTGATATCGTCAATACCCCTGCTCCAATCCATACGGAGGTTGGCGAGGTTATATCGACCTGCTATTCAAAACCTGATGATCTCTATGACAATCTCGTTAAGACCATTGGTGAATTCCCTCTCCACAGGTACTGGAGCCCAATGGCCAATCATGAATCAAGCCAATGGATCGTAAACTGCACCAAGTTTGTGCTGGAAAATTCCAGTCCTGATTTGACGTTTACATACCTCCCACATCTTGACTATTCAACTCAACGATTCGGCCCAGACGCAAAGCAAGTCCTCGATGATTTTGCAATTTTGGATGAAATGATCGGGACTCTGACAAAGGCTGCAAAGGATGCGGGGTGCGAGGTTGTTGTGCTCTCAGAATACGGCATGTCTCCTGTAAATGGTGCAATACATATAAATCGCAAGTTTAGGAAAATGGGGCTGTTAGCTGCCCGCAATATTCGTGGCAAAGAATACCTTGAATTGGGCGATTGCAAGGCATTTGCATTGGTCGATCACCAGATTGCACATGTGTACCTGAATGGTGCCGATTCCTCTGAGGTAAAAAAATCCGTAAAAGAAATAAATCCGTCAATAGAGGTATTGGAAACAGAGGTTGAAAAGGATAAATATCGTATCAATCACGAACGCTCAGGCGACCTCATACTAATCTCTCCACCAGACAAGTGGTTCTCTTATTACTGGTGGCTGGATGATGACAAGGCGCCTACCTTCACTCGTACCATTGATATTCACAGGAAGCCGGGCTATGACCCACTTGATCTCTTCTTCGATCCAAAAACCAAAGGAATCTCAATGGACACAAATCTTATCAGGGGATCACACGGACGATTGCCAACAAACAGAGATGAAATGGGGGTATTTATCTCATCTCAACCTGTTCCGAAAGCAGATAAAATAAATGCCACTGATGTAGCGTCATATCTGGAAAAGCTCTTGCTGGCATAAACACTTCTTTTTCAAATTTCGCGAACCTTTTTAGCTGTCAGTTGTTTAATATATTGGACGGAAGGAAGGGCATCGAAAAGGGCCGCTCCCGCCAGTCGCGGGATGCGGCCCTTACTATTTTAAGACTAAAAACTCAATCCTATTTGATTGTAGAGATAAAACCTGTTATAGTTCCACCTCATGAGCAAATTGAAAAAACTTGGTCTAAACCTCCCAGTGCTCCCCACGACATCAGTGGGAAGCATGCCAAAGCCTGATTACTTGAAACAAGCAAGATCTATGCTCTTAAAGGGCAAAATCACTGAAAAAGAGCTCATGCAAAAATCAAGGGAGGCAACAAAATTTTGGATTAAAGAACAGGAAAAGATAGGGATCGATGTAATTGTTGATGGCGAACAATATCGAGGTGACATGGTCGAGTACTTTGCACTCGAGATGGAAGGCTTTAAGCGCGGTGGATTGGTCCGATCATACGGTAACAGGTACTACCACAAACCCATTATCAAGGGTAAGATAAAGTGGCGGCATCCAATAACCGTAGACGATTGGAAGTACGCACAGGCGCTTACAAAAAAACCGGTAAAGGGGATGCTGACAGGGCCATACACCATGATGGACTGGGCATTCATTGAATATTACGGTTCTCGAGAGGCAGCTGCCATGGCGCTGGCTGAAGAGATTCGCAAGGAAGTTGAGGCGTTGATAAAAGCAGGCGCTCGTATTATTCAGATAGATGAACCAGCACTTTCAGTGAGGTTTAATGAAGTCCCCATGGCCTTAAAGGCGCTTGGCGCGGTAACTGAAGGCCTGCCTGCATACTTTATCACTCATTGCTGCTATGGTGAGTTCGATAAAATCTATGACCAGCTCGGCAATCTCCCAGTCGATAATCTAGACATTGAGATGTCCAACTCGAATCTTGATCTTCTAAAGCTCATGAAAGAAAAACCTCTGGAAAGAGATATCTCATTCGGTGTTGTTGACGTTCATTCCCACAAGATCGAAGACAAGGCAATAGTCAAAAAACGACTAGAGGCCGGCATTGATGCAGTGGGAAAGAACAGGATTTGGGTCGATCCTGATTGCGGACTAAAGACACGAACTGTAGAAGAGGCAATAGACAAACTACGCGTAGTTGCCGAGGCAGTAAAAGAACTCCGCAAGTGAAACGCATGGGGTAAAACCCATGTCTCCAGGTTTTATTCTGAATTTTCTCAAGTGGAATCTCGCACCATTGAGAAAAATTGTTACTTCATTATTCACAGCATATGTTCTAAAAAGGTGCGGGGCGGTGCAAGATGAGATTCTGGCGATACCAAACAAATAATTGTATAATTCGTATATAATGATAGGAGGATTTTTTATATGCGAAAGTTGTTCCTTATCGCTATAGTAGCATTATTTTTCTCTTCAAGCGCTTTTCAAGATGAGGTTGATAGCAAAGTCAAGGATAGTGTAGACCGAGGTCTCGCATGGCTTGCAAGGAGCCAAAACAAGGATGGATCGTTTGGCAACGGTACAGCCAGTGTTGCAGCCACCGCACTGGCAGGTCTTGCCTTTCTTGCAGGGGGGATCACACCGGAAAGGGGACAACACGCAGAAAGTGTTAAAAGCGCCGTAAGCTTCATACTCAAGTGCGTAAGTAAGGAAGGTTACATCAATGAACGAGGTATTGGCCGTGGCGGCTCTGGCATGCATGGCCATGGGTTTGCTGTACTCTTTCTTGCCTCTGTTTACGGCATGACTGGCAGAGACTATGATACGGGAGAACTAAAGGAGAAATTGAAAAGGGCAATAAAACTATCGGAAAAATGTCAGTCCCAGAGCGGCGGTTGGTTTTATGAACCTCAGAGCTTAACCGAAGAGGGATCTGTAACAATAACCCAAGTCGCCGGCCTACGTGCTGCAAGAAATGCAGGTCTATCTGTAGATGAAAAGGTAGTTAAAAAGGCTATAGATTATATATTGGGGACAACTACCGATGCAGGATGGGTTCAATATAACTGGGGAAGCAAAGGGGGTGGAATGCAATCAGTAACCCTAACAGCAAAAGGGGCATCTGTATTGGTCTTCCTCGGAAAATACAGGGGTGAAAAAAAGCTTACAGCAATGCTTGATAACATCTTGAAAAATCTTACTGGAAAAGGCCGCAGGGGTTTCTACTGGCTTACAAAATTTTTCATGTCAATAGCAACACATCAGGCAGGAGGAGAATACTGGAACAAATTCTGGGATTACGCAAGAAAAGACATCCTTTCTAAACAAGCCAGCGATGGTGGTTGGAAATCAGAGTCAGAGAGCCAACAGTATGGCCCTGCCTTTGGTACAGCGCTGGCGCTTCTAGTGCTCCAAATGCCCTATAGGTATCTCCCTATATTCCAGTCAGCTGCCGAGTAACAGAAATTCCTCAACTCAAAAAAGGGCAAGAGGTCGGGAATAAGGGTTTCATAAAATGCAGATTTGAGGGGTACCTTTTCTCTTTAGAATCGAGTTTT
>SBBU01000035.1 GCA_005239585.1 Planctomycetaceae bacterium | reverse complement strand
GGCTTTTGAGAGGGGAATCGATTCGAAAAGCACCAACATGTCGTTGATGTTTGAGATTGAAACGCCTGCCTTTCCTACCTCGCCCTTTGACATGAGATGGTCCGGGTCGTAACCCATCTGGGTCGGCAGGTCAAATGCAACGCTTATCCCGGTCTGCCCGCTTTCCAAAAGATACCTGAACCGCTTGTTTGTCTCTCGCGCATCGGCAAGTCCCGAATATTGCCTCATCGTCCAAACTTTTTTTGCATACATGTCCGAATGGATGCCTCGGGTGAACGGAAACTGACCCGGATTGCCAAGTTTCTTGGCATAATTGCCGTCAAAAGCCTTCATAGTTTTGATTGTATGCAAACTCAAGAGATTGTAAATAGTATTTGGTCTTTCTCAATTGCCATGCCTTGTTTAACTGAAATGGACCTCAGGATTCCATCTTTCGGACTGGAGATTTCATTCTGCATCTTCATTGCATCTAGGATAAGTACAACTTCGCCTTGGCTTAATCGATCCCCATTTTTTTTATGAATGCTGCTGACAAGACCGGGTATAGGGCATCTGACTATCAGGATGTCAGATGATTCAGAATTGGCAGATTCAAATGACTGGAGGGGATCTTTGATTTTAATTGTTACAGGTTCTCCATCAATTGTAATTGTGAATGAATCTCCATTTCTAACACAGCCAAATTCAATTTTCCTGCCATCCAAGATGACTGATCTAAAGTGGTCTTCTGTGTCATCTAACTGTAACTGGTGTTTTTTGTTTAAAATGATAAATTTCCCCTTTTTTTCCACCTTATATTCAAAGTCCTTTCCTTGTGAACTCAATATAATTTTCAATTTGTCTCCTGTATGGCAAGTTTCCATTGTGAAAGTGTTTGAGGTGAAGGTTGATTTGCTAGTCTTTTTTCTCTGTGATTAAATTCAATGGCGGCAGCGATCATAACAGCATCTTTGATGACCTCTTTTTTTACTTCTGGCATTCTAAAAACTCTTTCTACAAAAGTTGTATTGTATTTACCTGTGTTAAACTCTTTAGATGACATAACTGCTTTGTGAAAAGGTATTGTTGTATTTACGCCAGCGAGCTTGAATGAAAGCAGACCATTTTTCATTCGTTTGATGGCTGTTTCTCTGTCCTGTCCCCATACGATTAATTTTGCAATGAGTGAATCGTAATGTGAAGTTACATAGTAACCGGGCAGGATGTCCGTATCGATCCTTATGTGCGGGCCTGTAGGGACTGCGACAGCCAAAATTTTTCCGACAGACGGGGTAAAGTTGTTATATGGATCTTCTGCTAATATCCTGCACTCTATAGCGTGCCCATTCTTATTGCGTTTTATGTCCAGTTTATGCCCGTTTGCAATCTTGAATTGCTCCTTAACAATGTCTATTCCAGTTACCATTTCTGTGACAGGATGCTCAACTTGCAGTCTTGTATTTACTTCCATGAAGTAATGGTTGCCATGTTTATCGAGCAGAAATTCAACTGTAGCGGCGTTGGTATAGCCGCCCGCTTCTATTATTTTTCTTGCGTCCTGTGTAAGCCTTTTTCTTTGGTCGGGGTTGATCGCTGGTGAAGGAGACTCTTCAATCAGCTTTTGGTGGCGTCGCTGAACCGAGCATTCGCGTTCATAAAGATCGACTACATTGCCATGATTATCAGCCAAGATCTGGACTTCGATATGTCTTGCTTGGTCAAAATACTTTTCAAGGAAGAGCCTAGAGTCACCCCGGGCAGTCTGTGCCTCCTTTCTTGCCTCATCAATAAGATGCGGGCTTTCTCGTTCGCTTCTGATGATCCTCATCCCTCGACCGCCGCCTCCTGCTATTGCCTTTAAAAGGAGTGGGAAGCCATATTTTTTCCCAAAGGATCGCACCTCTTTTGCAGTAACGTTCTTGTCGAGACCGGGAATTACCTTGATACCTGCTTTTTCTGCAATTTTTTTAGAATTTAACTTGTTTCCCAACCTCTTCATTGCCTCCGGACTAGGTCCTATAAACGTAATCTTGTTTACCCTGCATGCCAGTGCAAGGTTGGGATTTTCAGAGATAAAACCGTAGCCGGGATGGATGCAGTCGGTTCGAGTTTGTCTTGCTACTTGGATGATTTTCTTGATATTTAGATAGCTCTCCTTTGGGGCAGGTGGTCCTATTAGATGTGCCTCATCTGCCATGGAAACGTAATGGCTCCATTTATCCGCCTCACTGTAAACTGCGATTGTCTTGATGCCAAGCTCTCTTGCTGATTTTATTATCCTTGCTGCAATCTCTCCCCTGTTTGCTATTAATAGCTTTTTGAACATGTGATAGTATATTATCGTTCTTGATTAAAGCCGTCAAAGGTACGATATTAAACAGCCCGAGGCAATGCTGATATAAGGATGGCAATTGGTGCATTAATCCTTGAGATATATTGTGGAAAGAAAGGCATTCTTGGTATACAAATAAAGGAATAAAAAATTGTGAGGAGATGGTTATGTTAATGAGATTTATCCTGCAAAGAAAAATATATTTTGTAATCTTTGTATTTGCAGTAATTAGTTCAACTTGGACAATTCAAGAGGGTAAAACTCAGCATAAATCGTGTCCTGAAAAATGTGAGGCTTGTGAGCAGTTAGTATCTAAAGCCCTCGACTTTTTGGTGTCGAAACAGCGGGAAGATGGGAGCTGGACGGATGGAGGCGGAAAAGTTGAACCGAAGAAACCTGAGGACAAAATG
>SBBU01000114.1 GCA_005239585.1 Planctomycetaceae bacterium | reverse complement strand
TCGAGAAACAGAGAGGTAATCGGGCGGCCTCAGAGACGTCCGAAAATCTAAACTTTTCTGCTGTCAAAAGTTGTTCCAAAAATGATTGACAGCACAGTTTAATTATGTCTGAATTACCGCAAAGGTATGAAGAAATTCTCCATGCAAAATACCTGGATGATCTTTCAATGCGAGAAATCTCTCGATTAATGAATTTAAGTGAAAAAGCAGTGGGATCACTCTTAACCAGAGCTCGAGAGATGTTCAGAGTGCTCTACGAACAGTACAGGGAAAAGGAGAGTGTGTAAATGGACAAGCACGATCCCCTTGAAGATAAGATTAAAAGGACTTTACAGTATCATCGGGAGAATTTTCCACAAAAGAAAATGGATCCAGCATTTGAAAGACAACTATTAGAAGACCTGCGCATGAGACAAAAGCTGTTAGTAAGAACCAGACGTCTTCACTTGGTACGCTACGCTACAGTAGCTGCTATTCTCATTGCCGCATTCGGCATTTACTTTGTGTTTGTCCGCACTGAAAAACAATTTGAACACACCTTCACTAATAATACAGGATATATCAAGGCTTCGCCCGGTTCTGTTGTACACCTCTCAGGCGAGTACAACTTTAAGCTTGAAAAAGGAAAGCTGAATCTGAAACTCAAAAACTTTGACAAACCTCAAGAACTCGTCATCCAGACTGATGAAGGCATTGTCAAAATCTTAGAGACTGACCCTGATGGAACAGTCGATATCGAGGTAAGAAAAGATCAGGATGCAAAGACTGTAATTAAAGTTAGAGCCGGTGTTTTAGCGATCGCAAACCCTCTTGATCCTGCAAAACAAACAAAGGCAGGTGTTGGAGATATCGTTTCTGTTTCTAAAACGGGAACAGTAATAAATTCAATAGGGCTGATTAAACAGGATAAATTATTCAGTGAGCTATACAAACGCGAACCAGAACTATTAGAGTCCCTAGAAGAAATGAAAAAAGTCGAATGGGCATCTTGCATAGGGCACAAAATGAAGGAAAACCACATGCTTTTAAATGCACAAGAGAAAAAAGCCCTTGCCATCTTAATACTACAAGATGAAACAGTGGTCTCATGGCTTAAAGGTATTAACCAGAGTCAAGTTTCAGTTGAAGAAGTATGGCTCTATATTGAGGCAGTGCATGATGAAAAACCTGACATTCATCGCTCTGCCTATCGTGCTATAACGCTAATAATGCCTAGTCTAGAACGTGAAATGTTAGAAGGTTTAATAAAGGTGCTTCTGCTAAAAACTGGAGATAAAGATTGGTGGCAACGCAATCTTAGTGCCTCTGCATTGGGAGAGAATATCGCCCGACTGAGCGATGAGCTCATTCAAACCGTAATTGTAACGTTTAAAAAAGGTCTTGAAGATGAACATCCGAATGCTCGTTACACGTTTGCTAACGGACTAGGTCGAGTAGCAGAACGTCTCGACGACACGCTCTTTGAGAAACTAGTAACGACATTATTGGACATTTTAATAGGCAAAAATCCTAATCTACGTGGAAATGCCGCAAAAACACTCTCATCAACTCAGATATTAAAACGCATAGATGATAAACTTTCTGAAGAGGTATTGAGATCACTGATTACAGCCCTCAATGATAAGGAAGAAAACCCTCGCACTGCGGCTGTAGATGCAATAACACAGATGGTAACAAGATTAGATGGTCAACGTTTAGACGACATGCTTTCTGCCGTAGAAAAAGCCCTCAAGGAGGAGAAAACAGAGAACACACGCCTCAAACTGAACAATCTCTTTAAGACGCTCAAGCAACGAAAGGCCCTAAAAGAGAACAAATAAGAGTTGGTCCCAACTTTCAACTCCCGTACCTGAACGGAAACGTGTTAATATGACCTGACAAGCCTCAATGAAGCTCCGCGTAGCTTGCTTTGCGGTATCCGGGAACAACAACGCTTCATTCGCCGAAGCCCTGCCTGCGCTACCGCTTCGGCAGGCAGGTGGCGAAGGCGAATAAACAGGAATCTTAACCCTAGCCAAACAAGGCGGAAAATTTCAAATTCGCGAAGAATTTTCACAAGAAAACAAGACTAAATTACATAGTCATGTTTGAGATGAAGATCATAGGAATATTTTTATTGCGAGGTGACCAATGGCAAAGGGGTTAAGGCTTGGAACGATCACGCTATCATCCTTATTGATCTCAATGAGCATTCCCACGATCCATGTATCTGGGACAAAATCAGCATTACCAGCCGTTTCACCTGTTGCAATACAACCAACCACTCCGGTGGAAAAGTCTATAGAAAAGGCTGTCAATTACCTGCTCGAAAAGCAACAGCCAGACGGCAACTGGGCTGACATGAATACCCTCTCCTATACTGCGCTACCAGCTCAAGCGCTTTTAGGGTCACCGTTTCAGGATAGAGCAGATGTCCAAACTGCCATTGAGAAAGCGATTAGAAAAATCATGACCGAATGGGCAGCGACACTTGAACAGCGCAAGAGCGGTTACTTTGCCACTAAAAATGGCACTACACCACCACCAGGAGCTATCGTTGCGCATTGTTGCTCAGATTGCTCCAATACTATTACACTATTGATATTAGCGAAAAATTTATCTGCATTCCAAAACACCACTGATCAATCTGCTATAAATTCACTCATTAACCAGCTGATCTTGGCATTAAAGGATACCCAGAGTACAGACGGAAGCTGGGCAAAATACTTCACTGACACGCCAAAGGCCAATTTCATGGTTGCCGAGGTAATGCAGGCACTAGCAACAGCAAAAAGCTCTGGATATACGGTAGACCAGACTATGATTAATAATTCTATTACATGGATGACAAATCAGGCAAATGGAGGGTACATTTACCTTGGGGGTGCAATCAGTCGACGTGTTGCAGGAGAGCTGGCGCTTGTAAATGCAGGGGCAAATAGGTTAACTCAGTTAGAAACAGCAGTTGATCAATTCTTTACTGACAGAAAGGTTCTGGAACAGATTCGACTTTTACAGAGCACTCATCAAACTGATTATGCCGCCCTTTCCACTACAGGATATATGTTTGGGTATTTTCACGTTGCCAAGTCCTTGCAGGTTTTGGGGGAAATCAAGCAAAAGCAGTATCTTCCTATACTCGAAGAGACATTCGTACAAAGTCAGAAACCAAATGGCCGATGGATGTGTGGTCCGAGAATATGGGATTCAGATCATACTCTGATATACAATACCGCAATGGGTTTGGAGGTCTTGAACCGTTGCCTGTATACATCAAATAAACCGGATCTTGCATTCTCCTTTTTTGGCGCAAAAAATCCTAATGGTACAGTCACTGTTTCTTATACAATAAAGAACCTGTCAACTAGCAATAGCGCAGGCTCGTGTCAAGTAGGATTCTATCTCTCCTCCGATTCCACATTGGATGGTCAAGATACACTTCTTGGGACACAAAGCGTCCCAAGTCTTGGGCCTACTGCCAGCGCACAAAATACGTCTAGCTTTCAGGTATCGAACGTAACACCATACTGGATAATCGGAAAAATAGATCATACCGATTTGGTAGCGGAATGGAATGAGCAAAATAATGTAGCAGGCTCTGAAAGCAAACCTGAACTTTCAATATCCCGCTTGGAAGCTTCGAGGGTAGTAGCGCCCGGAAGTTTAATCTATATCAGTGATACAATAAAAAATACAGGGATGAAAGGCAGTAGCACAAGGTTCAAAGTCACATACTACCTTTCTACAGATTCTAACATTGACAGCACCGATGTAGTACTGGGCGACAGAGAAATAACCGCAACGCAAGCCTCAGACACTGATGTGGATGTGCCCGGAACTAGTTCATTCAGAATTCCGTCGGGGACACAACTTGGAGATTACTATCTTATTGCCTGGGCGGATAGCAACAACACAGTAGATGAAGCTATAGAAAGTAACAACACAAAGAGCCTAGAAATAAGAATTGTAAACAGGGCCGATCTGAATTTTAAATCTCTTTCTGCCTCTCCGAACCGAGTCAATCCGGGCAATCAAGTAACAATTACCGATACCATTATCAATGAGGGATCTGCTTCTGCAGGGGCATTCAATGTAAGATACTATCTCTCTTCGGATCCACTTTTTGAGATGTCAAAGGATACTTTTTTGGCAATACGAAATGTCAGCAGTTTAGCGGTTGGTGCCTTGAATAATGGGAGCACAACTGTAACGATTAGTTCCAGCATAACGCCCGGGAGTTATTACATTGTTTCAGTGATAGACACAATAAGTTGGTCCCCTACAGACTCCAATGTAATAAATAATGTTACTGCTACCCCACTTCTTGTGGGTGACCCTGTAACTATTGATGTCATGTTTGTTTATACCCCTGCAGCACGTGATACTGTTGGGGGAACTGCAGCTATGCATGCAAAGATCGATTTGGGAATCGAAAAAACAACCACAGCCTTTGTTAATAGCCTGGTGAATATTCGCTTTAGATTGGTTTATCGAGGCGAGGTCAATTATCAGAGCTCTGGTGATGCCTGGCTTGATCTTACACGTCTTCAAAATAAAACCGATGGATATATGGACGAAGTTCATACGCTACGTGATCAGTATGGCGCTGACCTAGTACAGTTCTGCAGTGAAGCAGGAGGGGGTATCGGTTACCTCTTGATGAGTCAATACATGTCTAGTCCTGCCAGCTTTGCCGGCAATGCCTTTAGCATAATCGAGCCATATTTCCAATGGGATCATATGGCACATGAGATGGGACACAACATGGGATGTATGCACGACATATCAAACAGAAAGAGCAACATGGAAGGTGCATACCCATATTCATTTGGACTTGTATTTAAAGGAAATTCACCGATAGCTTGGGGGACGATCATGACATATACCAACAAAGCCCCCCACTATTCAAATCCATTTGTACCTTATGATGGGGCCTCAACCGGAGTCGATTATGACTTTGATAAATACAACCCTGCAGATAATAGTCGTTCATTAAACAATGTTGCCAAATTTGTTGCTGACTTTAGACCTACTATGTTCTCTCTGCCGCCAGCTACACCAACTAACCTGTCTGGTCCAACAACCGGTCTCACAAGTAATTCATACTCTTTCTCTGCCTCCACAACTGACCCGGAAGGAAATCCAATCCAATATATATTTGACTGGGGTGATGGAACAACCACCACAACATCATTCTTCACATCAGGTGCTACAGCCTCTGCATCACATAGCTGGAGCACAGCTGGTACTTATTCAGTAAAAACAAAGGCAATAGATTCACTAGGCGCTTTCTCCTCGTGGTCTTTAGCACTTGCTGTGACCATTTCAGCTCCCGGCTCTAGTGATCTCGTTATTAGCGATATGTGGATTCCGGGACAGATATAACAAGGTACAACACTGGTACTTTTAGAGGCAATCTCTAACGTTCAGAGCTTTACAGCGGGTTCCTCCACGATTACCTACAGCATCTCCAGCGCTACACTACCCAGCACACAGCTTGGAACACGTACTGTCACTAGTCTTGCAGCCAAGACCACAGAATTCAATGCAGTACAAATGACCATTCCCTCCACGTTAGCAGATGGTTCATATACTATTACAATTACAGTAGATTCTGGAAACGTCATACCTGAAACCAACGAGACCAATAACACATTGACACGAACTATAAATGTAACCAGGCCATTCAAGTATGACTTTAATGGCGATAATGCGGTATCAG
>SBBU01000267.1 GCA_005239585.1 Planctomycetaceae bacterium | reverse complement strand
GTAATTGTTCAAAAATGTGTGGGAAAAGTTTTAAAATCCATTTCTCGAGCGTAAATCTTCATTTTATAAGCTCGAGCACAGATCTTTTAACAATTACTGGCACCCAATTGTGTGCACATGAAAGTACGACAGAATCATCGCGAAAAAGGGTTGCCACGAGGGCGTCCCTTGTGACACCGCACCTATACAGTGAACGAGCTAGCTTATGCTTTATCTCAACAGATATTCCGTATAAGTGCGGGGTCACAAGGGACTTACGAAATACGGCACTGGTCCGAAAATCGTATAGCAAAAATACTTCTCTTACATTGGCAGTCATCTTCCTGTTTGTCCAGGAATCACAGGAACTCAAAAAGTTTGTGGATTACTATTATAAAAAGGGAATAAACAATGTGCAGAACCCAAACTCAACACAGTGTGCTCAGATAGGATTTCTAAGGGGACTGGCTGATGAAATAGATCAGACCAAACTCGGTTTTGAGGATCAGATCGATCTTGAACTCTTTAAACTTGCCCTTGATAAAAAACTGGCAAAGTATCGCCTTGAAAAGGGATATGGGAGTCTTGTAGAAAAGCTGTTGCCGCTCGACGCCTTGGACCAGCTTGCGTTGCTGTCGAATGATCTGGAGACAGTTCTGAAGAAAATCGAGAAAAAATTGACTCTCGGCGCAAGCTACCTAAGATCAGATGAGGCGCGAGATGCTCAGAAACACCTCCTAAAGCTTTTATCTAAGAAGGAGCTCTGGAGGTTGCACGAGAAGATAGAAGATTTCATAAAACAGATAGATCATACATGGAAGATAGACAAGCCTAGATGGTTACCATCAAAGATGGATCGATACAATTACACACTGAAATATGAGTTATTCATAGATTTGAAACATGAGGAGCTTTTGGAGGTAGCGCAGGAAAATTTCCACAAGACCCTCGTATTAATGAGCTCGCTTGCCAGCTTGATAGATAATAACAAATCCTGGATCGATTTGGTAGATGAGACTAAAAAGGCGCCATGGACTGCTGAGGGTTATCATGACGGTGCATTGAAACTTGCATTGGAAGCCAGAGACTTTGCGATCGCAAAGGATTTTGTTACCGTACCGCAGGCTGTGAGAGGGATCAAGGTCACCAAGGGTACGAGCGAAGCCTTTCCTTTTGGTTTTTACAACGGTGCTTATGTAACTGCGAATGTAGACAAATCGAGAAAGGATTTGGATCAGGTCTTACGCGACAACAACAAATACTGGACCAAAATCGTAGCCCTGCACGAGTTGGTTCCGGGTCACCATTTGCAGAGTCTGGTGACCAATTCAACAAAACGGAGTAAGATCAGACATGAGTTTTACTCTTCGGTATATATTGAGGGATGGGGACTATATACCGAGGACCTCATGCATATGTATGGATATTTCGATAAAGATCCACTAGAAAAAATTACACTTTTACGGCTAAGGCTTTGGAGGTGTACAAGAATTGTGTCTGATCTAGGTCTTCAGTTAGGTGTGCTAAAGGATGATGATGTTATAGGAATGCTAGTAGACTGTGTTCGCATGGAACCGGTTTCGGCCAAAGCAGAGCTTGGACTCTACAAACAAAGGCCGGGATATTTTTGCGGTTATTTAATAGGTTGGCTGAATTTTCTTCAGATTCGCTCTGAATGTGAGAAAATTCTTGGCCCCAAGTTTTCTGCCAAGGCATTTCACGACAAACTTATTTCTATTGGACCGCTGCCAATCGATTTAGTAAGAAAAATTATGTTGCGCTGGGCCGAGTTTGCAAAGTGATCTAGAACCAAACCAATTGAGCTTTATTAGAGACGTAAAGCAATCCAAGTACTCGCATTCCTACCATTAGCAGATAAAAGGAAAGGCAATCTGTTATAAAAGTACCTGCAAAAGGTATGAGGTCTCCTGCAAACTCTCTTACAAACAAAAATAGGAAATAGATTACAACAAAAAGGACGCAAGTAACTAGATAATTACCGAAAGTCTTAAATATGGATGATATGACCAGTATCGGGTTTAGCGTCCTAAGATTCTCAGAGATGCCAATAACCAAGAGTCCCATTGGCATATACAAGACACCCCATACACCCAGGATCCATGGGATTATTGTAGGAGAATCTTTGTGAGATAAATATTGGTTGTAGAGAATGGCAGGGCCAAATGAAAAGAGCACTGTCCCTAGGATTAGAAATAATGGTCTTAAATATCCACTCCAGAGATCAGACAAGTCAGAGATATCAAACAAATCAGGCGCCTCATCTTCCCCAGCCGTGCTGCTTGATATGATTTTCAAAATACTCGTGCTTAAAAATCCTCCGGCTAAAAGGACGAAAAAGAGTGCGAAAATACCACCTGCTGATCCAGCAAGGTGGAAAAGTATCTCTATGAAGAGAACACCTGTGATAAGCATTACTATACCTCTTCCGCGAAATGGATAGGAAAAAGCAGAATAGATCTGCTTGGACCACGGGAGTATTTCTTGTTGCTCAGATTTTGCTAGTACTACTCTATCTCGGCATGCCCTACAGACCTCGAATTTTCTCCTTCCTTCACCTACTATCTCTATACACTGATCACACAGGTAATTGTTGCAGGATACACACCTCCACAAACTCTGAAGATCAAGGTGATTACTACACACAAATAGCTTTGATTCTGGCTCTGCCATCTAAAAAAATCAGATCAGAAATGTAAGGTCTTGTCAAGGTTGGTGACACCAATTGACAGGATGAAGCACTCTTCTTAAAATGGCGGACGTGGATATAGTCAGCCTTTCTGGTGTAACACTTTCAAATCGAAAAATTTCAGAGAATGGTTACAAGCTTTCATTACAGGTTGACTCTGAGCTTGCAATAAAGCCGGGCCAGTTTGCGCACCTGAGAGTGGATGAAGGATGTGTCGATCCTCTTCTGAGGAGGCCACTTAGTATATGGGATGCCTCAGTTAGAAATGGCAAGACGATTGTTGATTTTGTTTATGCGGTTGTAGGGAGAGGAACCGAGTTACTCTCGATGAAACAACGCGGGGATGTTGTTGGTTTTCTCGGTCCCTTGGGCAATTGGTTTACTGGGGAGGACGGGCGACAAAGGTACATTTTTGTGGCAGGCGGAGTAGGTATTGTCCCATTTTATATTTTTGCACGAACCTTGCTTCAGCAGAATTCATTAGCAGATATCTCTCTCTTTTTTGGGGCAAGATCAAAGGGTTTTTTGCACGGACTGAAAGACCTGCAAAAGCTTGGCATAAAAATAGAGACGGCGACAGAGGATGGATCGATGGGCAGGAGAGGGTACGTGACTGAGCTATTACTTGAAGATATTGATCCACAAGCACTCTACTATGCGTGCGGACCAGATCGAATGCTGGAAGCAGTTGCAGGAATTGCAAAGGAGAAGAATCTAAGGTGCGAGCTCTCTCTTGAGCGCAGGATGGGGTGCGCCCTTGGCGCCTGCAGGGCATGCGTTACCAAAGTAGTTGATGATGGCGGATGGAGATATTCCAGAATTTGCTGTGAGGGAACCGTCTATTCTGCGAATCAGTTACTGTGAAAAAAATATTTGTTGATCTTGTCTCGCATGAGAATATTGACAATATTGTTGTTGCCTATCTATTCGCCCTTATTATCCGGTGCTTCTTCATAGATGTGTTTCAAATCCCTACAGCCTCGATGGAACCTACTCTTATGGGGGATCAGAAGGACAAGGCAACCGAAAAGATCATATCCAGAGGCGATAAGATAATAGCCACTAAATTCAGTTATCTAGTAAGACCTGTAGAAAGATATGATGTAGCCATTTTCAGATTTCCATTAAACATACAGAGAAATTTCATCAAAAGAATTGTCGGTTTGCCTGATGAAGAATTGACCTTCAAGCGAGGCAACATCTATGCGAAACGAGACCCGACAAGGGATTTTGCCATTGCAAGAAAACCGCTCTCTGTTCAGGAATCTATATGGATTGATTCATCTGATAGCGTACACACTGAGGATTTGAAGATATTCGATGATAACTGGCAGCCGAATACCCTTCAAGGCAAGATCAATCGTTCACATTATACTGTCAAAGAGAGGGTACTCACGGTTACTGAAGATGTTGGCATATTATTCTCAATAAGAAGTGAGAAGAGACCGATGGATAGAGCTGGTCATACCATTTCTGATTTGAAACTTTCGTTTGAATGCCAAGTGGGAGGCGACAAGGGTGTAGTCTTTGCTGAATTGAGGAATGAGATAGCAATTATTTATTTGCATCTGTCATCTCAAGGGAGTTGGCTGAGGGTCGATGCCACAAACCGCCACGGCTCGATCAAGCGAGATTTGTCGTCATTTAGAATGACCGCCAACAACCCTGTTCAAGTTGAGTTGATTTCGTATGACGGGATATGCATAGCAAGATTGAATGGGCGGATAGAGGCGGAGGTGGAGTACGTAACTACCATGGCAGATATTTCGAACGCAACAAGAGAATTTGAGCTGGCATTTGGTGTTAAAGACAGCTCATTGAACCTGAAGAGCCTGCAAGTAAAGCGTGATTTATATTACTATGGTGATGCCAACGTTCCGGATGAAATTGCAGTCAAGATAGGTAAGGAGAGTTATCTGGTCGTTGGCGACAATGTGAAGGACAGCCATGATGGCCGCAAATGGAAGGAGTACCAGTTTAAGTTAAGAGATGGCCGCACAATAATCTGCGAGGGACAGGAAATAGCCGATATGAAGGAGCGAGAAATTGTTGCAAAGCGGTTTAAAATTGAAACGCCAGATTATGTAATAAAGGCAGATATCAATGGTAATTTTGTCTATTTTAACGATTCTGATCTAGTCTCTAAAAATGGTCCAGTTGCACGCATGTTTGTGGGCTCTGAGCATATCGTTGCCCGTGCCTTTATCATCTGGTGGCCATCATGGCCGTTCACTCTCTTCACTGGCGGTCCCTCACGCTCAAAACTTATCAAGTAAGCAATTGAACTAAAATCCTGCTTTTGCTATAAGAGTTGGTATGAGGTTTGTACCTCTCGGGATCAAATTTTCAGTCCTTATCGCGCTGATAATCATATTGGTAGTGCTGGTGTTTGGTGTGATTTCTGTAGCTGTAGCACGCGACGAACTGGAGAAGCAGATCAATAAAAACGGTTTGCAGGCCGCCTCTCTCCTATCACAGAGCCTGCAAAAAGATAAAGAGATGTTTGTTAAGCCGGCAAGTCACATGCCTAATGAAGAGTGGCAAGAGATCAGAAGGTCTATGCGAAAAAAGTGGATTGACACTCTGACAGATCACTGCAAGAGTTATCGTGTGCATAATATAGCGATAACAGACGAGACCCCGCTTCCTCCACCTGCAAAAAAAGAGGCAGTTGGATTCCATCCCCCGGGGGAATTCAATTTTAAATCTTTGACCACCCAAAGTTCATCTGGAATCCGAATCGACGATGGCGAGTATACAATCCAGAATGATAAATATGAGGTGAGAAGGTTTTCGACAGAGATCAAGATAAACGATCAGCGTGAGGCAAATCTGGATGTCTTTATCTCTCTTGAGGTAATCAAAAATTTGCAGGCAGATTTTATAAAAAAACTCGCGCTAATAG
>SBBU01000285.1 GCA_005239585.1 Planctomycetaceae bacterium | reverse complement strand
TATCTTGGCTATCCCTGATGTCTCTTTATCATTCATCCCTTCTTTTTTCAGCATCTTTTCAAGCAATTCAGTAGCTTTCTTTGAATCTACCAGGCCTTTCTTCATATCTATTTCCTGGCTCTTGTTAAATTCCTCCATGTACTTGATCTTTTTATCACTGATTACAAATAATCCCTTGTATTTATATGGCGTGCTATTTAATAATTTCAGCTTGCCTGATTCTCTTTCAATCTTTATTCCGGGTGTCAATTCGTCGCTATCCCCCTCATAAAACAGGAACTTCTCAGCCTCTCCTCTGCTGTTAGTAACAAATGCGCTATCGGTTTCACGTGCCCTAATCCACCAACTGCATGCACTACCATCTTTCAATGGCTTATCAGGCTCTCTTTTGGATATAGTAAGATCATTCCACGTAATCTTTGATCCCCATCTTAACATCTCGGTATGCCTTGGATACCATATAGTAACCTTGCCATTTAAAATGCTGGCACTTACCTTAACATTGAGCTCTTTCTTGCTATAAAAGTTTATTACTGGCTTGCAGACAACTACGGGAACATGACTGCATTTTTTCCCCTGGCATAGGTCTGCGCAGTGGCTTTTTCCTCCCCCTCCCCCAGTCACATGCTGACAATCCTGCGGGCATTTTTCACCTTTACATTGGCAACTTGCTCCACACTCCATAGGTCTTTGGTCAACAAGCTTTACAATAAAATCGGGAAGATCTTCGTTGCTTGAGACGATATCGACACCGCTCCCCTGATAGAATTGAAAAACACCCCATTCATGAGCATCGAAATCGGCTACTGGACGACCTGATAGTAATAAGAATAAAGAAACAACCACCCCGAAATACTTTTTCATCATAGACTCCAAAAAAACATATCTTTATAGATAAGACCCTTTAATCATCAAGATCGTTACTGTCAGCATTATCTATTGGACGTATCAAGAGGCAAAAAGGTTTCCTTATTTTGTTTGTATGTCGAGCGCACTTGATTTATAGATTTCCAACATCACCCTTTATAAAGACTATTAAAAAGAGTATGCCCACAAACCCAAGGAAAAATTCTCCCCATTTACATATCTTTCAAATGTTTCAGGAAATGCTCCTGAAAAACCGCGGGTCGTATGGTTCCTGCAAGCGATTTAACTAGTCTGTCGATCTCACTCTGATAGACCGGAACTCCCTCATACTTTGCCTCGCGGATAATTTCCCATGCCCTCTTTAGTTCCTTCCATTTAGGACCGCCCAAATGTTGAAAGACACGCTCAAGCGCAGTCTTGTCATCATAAGCAGCCGGATTCCAGAGATAATCTGCTATCGTAAGTATTATTGGGCCGAGTCTGGGAAGGTACCACATGCTCAAATGAGAGGCAAGATTCGCAACATAGCCGGACGCATGCACTTGCAGATCATTCGAGCGCCCGGATAACGGCCGGAATTCATTGCACCAAAAAATCGCATCATTGTCCCAAATGAAAGGTTTTCTGCCGATCAAAGAACCAAATTCATCAGAGTAAGCCCCATTTATAACCTTTGAAAACGTCCCCATTCCCGTCCAGTAAACAAAGACATCAGGTGGAAGAGTCTTCCCAACCGCTTTCAAGTAATCAATTCCCTCCTCCAGATCTGAATGATTCAGCTTGGTACTCTGAGTGCCGCTGTAAGGCACAGGACAGAAGAAGATCATACAAGAAGGGTCTCGCTTTTTCATGGCATCGTAGACCAACCGACATGACTTGGCATGATCTTCTCCCCAGCTTTTTCCGAGCCCTTTGCCCTTGAGCTTCATATCATCAAACGCGACAGTAAACGCACGGGCTCCAAGATCAAACCGAACGTTGAAATATTCCACTAGATCCTTAAAGCCTTCCTCAGTAAACTCTAGTTTTTTTCCAAATTCACCCTTGTAACCTTCATGAGAAAGAAAGCGAATGAAATTCGAACTGCAAAGCTTCACAAGACCACGATAGTATTTCTGTCGTTTTTCATCAAGATCCCCCCTCCCACCTGTGAATTGAAGGAGATTCATCTTGTAATGCGCAAGCAACTTGAGCAACTCTGACGGCACTGCCCCCCCAATAAACCCGCGTATTTTAAAACCCGGCTTATCATGAACTTCCGCCAAACGAATCGATGTGCTGTACTCTGCGACACCTTTCAGCTGACGAAGAGATTGTAGTGCGTAGAAAAAACCCTCATCACTAGATGCTGTCGCAATAACATTATGATCAGTGACAACCAGATCATAAGCTTGTTCTGATTTTTCCTTGTCATATTTCAAAACTAGCTGCCACTTGGGCCCTGCGCCCGACTCAAGCTCACGGCATGCCTCGTTGACTGCCCCTTTAATCTCTTCAGAACATCCTTCAGGAAGCTTAACATCCCACTTTCCAAGGGGGACAAGCCTGTCCTGATAAATAACCTTTGCAGGAGTAGGAAAGATAATAGGGAGACCTGAGACGTTTTCGTGCTGAATTCTCTGAGGAGCGCCACATGATACTATGGAAATCAAGAAAGAAAGGCAGGAAAAGAGCCTAAAACATTGAATACTCTTCATTGATTTAACGGTGTAGATTCTAATATGAGACATCCATGATTCAAGTAATTTGGAATAAAATTCAAGATTCCAAGTCTTATATTATAGAACTAATTTTAAGAGGTGAACTATGAGGAAAACAACGATCTTATTCGCTGTTATGGCAGGCATGGTCGTAGGGCTGCCTGATGCCCTTGCGTGCTGGGTAAATGGTACCCAGACCAAACCGATCGAACTTTTGGAAGATCATGTAACAATCAAAGTAAAAGAGAACCTAGCCCACAAAAAATATCGTATGATATTTGTCAATTCCAATCCAACTCAGGTGGAGGAAGAC
>SBBU01000307.1 GCA_005239585.1 Planctomycetaceae bacterium | reverse complement strand
TTTTTAGACACATGGAATTATTTATTAGAATTACAGCGCTTACTGCCGCCGAAGCTTGTAGAACATCTTGCATATGCCCCTGCTACATTCTTCCCTCAGCCGTTTGACTTTCAGAAAGCTGAAAAAGATTCAGATGTATTTCTGGTTCCTAATTACTTGTCCGATGTTAATTCAACGCTTGAACTGCAAAAGTTTATCCAAGGCGAAAAAATCCTTCAAAATGAACCACAGGTCGTAAGTGCCTATTTGAAGCAGCTTCCTGCTGACGTAAGAACACTTTTAGAATCGGGTATGATAGAAAAAGTCAGGGTAGATGAAAATCTGAAAAAACACCTTGAAACTGCTACAAAAGAGATTACTGAATATCTAGAGAGGCTTTGGATAGAGAAAATGGATGCGGTTTCGAAAAAGTATCTTCGCGAGCTTGTTCCAAATTCCCTGGAATATATAGCTGACGGCAGTCAGGATGTGATCGATTATTTCAAACGGGGTCTTCCATTTGGATATGAGAGATACAAGACAGGTGCAATCAAGTGGGCAAAAAAATATTTGCAGGTAACGTGTACCAATTGTCATTTATTAGAGAATAAGTTTGGCGCAAATGACTATCAGGGTGCTCCTGATCTTTCTAAGGTATTCGAGAGATTAAGACCGCGCTGGCTCGATAGATGGGTTGAAAAACCATCTGATATCTATAGACATAAGGTGCCTCCTGACAAATCCCAAAACATTGTGATGCCTGAGACAAAGAGAACTGATCAAGATTATGTTGTTGGAGGGCCCCACGTTGCATATCAAGCTCTTATTGAGTACTTGCTTACATTCCAGAAATACAAAAAATAGACTTTACAGCGTCAAAGACTTAAACTTTTCTGCGTGATATTCATCGCCTTTATCTCGTCGTTTGTTACGATCTATCTCGGCACATTTGTACGCATCTCCGGGGCAGGACTTGGCTGTCCAGATTGGCCATTGTGCCATGGATCAATTGTCCCACCGCCTGATATATATGCATGGATTGAATGGTCGCACAGGACCTCTGTTGCTCTGACCGGAATTCTTGTGATAATAGTTGCCATAATAGAGATACGCCGATTTAAATTGCTGGCGGTTGTGCCTCTTCCGCTATTCTTGGGTCAGGTTCTCCTAGGCGCCATGACGGTTATTACAGAATTACATCCATTGGTGGCCTCACTTCATACGGTTTTTGCGGCTGGAATCATAGGGACGCTTGGATTTCTCTGGGGCAGGGCGCTCAAACCTTCAATTAACCTGATTGATCAGAAATATAGTAGGATGCTGCTCATGGCAATAGTTTTTTCTTTTATGGTGCTGATTACCGGGACATTTGTGACGAGATCTGGATCCTCCGCAGTTTGCACTTTGTTGCCAATCTGTTTTAGTTCACACGGTTCAATTGAGGCGAACAAACTTCACATTATACAAATGATCCATAGACTTTTTGGGTTCTCTGTTGCAATTATACTACTAGTCATGGTATTAAAGTCGAGAGGTGTAGATGGATTTTTCCCGGTAGTTACTCTTATCTTGATACTTGGTCTCTCACAGATCTTGCTAGGAGTGCTCAACGTTGCCCTTAGGCTTCCTCCTGAAACTCGGATCTTGCATGTTGCTATTGGAAACATGTTTTTAGCAAGCCTTTGTATTCTGCTGGGTTACACTAGGGCATTGGAGACTCGAACGTCATGAAGCGTATGATCCTTGTTGCATTGGGAATAATTGTGTTGCTCTTATTTATTGTTGCTACCGGTTTATTCGTATCTGAACCGCTTTCTCCCATGGATTTTGATCCAGTCAGATTTTCAACAGAAGAGACAAAGTTCAGGAAAGGAACTATAGAGTCATTAAGAAAGTTACTGAGTCATATAGAGAGCAGGATAAAGGATTATGAAATGCGAGGGGTTTTTAATAGTGCGAAGTTAAATGGATTTGCGACAATTTTAGATAGTTTGGAGGAAGCCGGTTTCGAGATGTCTGTTAACAATGAAAGACTAGAGATGGCGCTTGGTCTTTGTCCTTCTGACAAATGGATTGGAGAAAATGGCGATACTAATTTTGAAAGGATAAAGAGAGGGCTTTATGATCTTCGGATAAAGTGGAGTCCTGACATTCAGTTTGTCAGGAAGGGCAGGAAGGTCTATCAGCGTTACTGTGCATCTTGTCATGGTGTCAATGGTGATGGAGATGGTGTCGTATATCATGAGCCTCAAATAGCTCCGAGAGACTTGACAGGAAAATCGCATGTCTCGCATCAAGTAACTTTTAAATTCAAATCTAATTCTTATGGGTCGCTCCCTGCAGATGATGATCTTTACAAGACAATAAGGCAGGGGCTTGCAGGGACAACTATGCCTGCCTTTGATTATCTCCCCTCTGCAGATTCAAAGGCCGTGGTCGAATACATAAAAACATTCAGTTATCTAGAGTGGAAGTATAAGGGAGTAGAAGAACAAATCAGAATAGCAGATATACCGGCAGAGTTATTTTCATCTGAATGGATCAATGCTGGCAGGATGCTTTTCAGCAGGAGTTGTATGGCTTGTCATGGCGATTTGGAAAATGGGAAATATTCCACAGAAATGAAAGAGCTTCAATGGAGTAAAGATGGTAAACCTATCCGGGCGATACCGAGGGATTTTACTGCTGAACCGTTGAGACGCGGCCGCAGCGTTAAAGACATTTATACCACGCTTTATGTAGGGATAGGCGGGACCTCAATGCCCTCCTACAGCAGTCTTAGAGACGAAGAGCTCTGGCAGCTTGTGGCCTATGTTAGATACTTGATGTCAAAGGCAAAGAGCAGATGATTAATAATTCTTGGCTGGAGTAATATAGAACCCTTATGTGTCTTATATTTAAGGATATACTTTAAAAGTAACAAATTTTTAGTTAGGAGGTCGCTATGAGTCTATTTTCTTGTCTAATAATTATGGTGTTTTTAGGCCCTGTAATTCAGGAAGATGATATGGAAAAGCTTGAGAAGCAAATCCAAGAGGAAATGGAGAAACAGGCAAAACTGATGGAAGAAGAGTTTAAAAAAATACTGGAGATGGTTAAGGAACAAGATAAGTGGGCCTTTGGCTGGCAGGATTTGCATAAAACACCCAAATCATCCGAGAAATCTATACAGGAAGAGATAGATAAACTTGCAAAAAAGCTGAATGATGAGAAGACAAGAGACAAGGCATGCAAGGATCTGCTGAATTTACTTGACAGATTGCAGAAACCGATTGAAAAGGCAAAAGAGAATGCAGACAAGGATGAACAAGAGCTTTTTGAGAAGGTACTTGGTGCTGTAAATAAATTAAAGATAAAGTCACTACTGAAGGATCTTAATTCAAGCGATGAAAAAAACAAGGAGACGGCCAAAAAAGAGCTCCTTGCAATGGGCGAAGATGCAATCAAAGAACTTGAGAAGGATTCATCTGAAGACTCCAAGAAGGTGTTAAAAGAGTTAAAAGAAATAAAAGTGCAGATTAAGAGACTCATAGAAGAGTTGGGAAGCGATGATCCTGAAAAACGCGAAAAGGCCCATAAAGAGCTCGTAAAATTTGGTCATGGGGCAATTCCTTATCTCAAACAGGCTACCAGTGATAAAGATGCTGAGCGCGCTAGTAGGGCCAAATCTATAATTGATGAGATAGAAAAAAGTCAAAAGAAATCTGCAAATAAAAACGGCGAAGATAAGTTTAAACCCAAGATACTAGGGGGTCCGAACTATCATGAATTTTTCTTTGAATTCAAGTTTGATTAGCCCTAATTCGCCTGCAATAGAAAGAAATTCAACAGGTCTGATCTCGGTATATAAAAAGATGCTTTAGGTCTCGAACCTTGATTCTCATCTAAAATTACGACAATATAGTAATTGATGAAATCTAGGTTACAGGCTGGGCTTGGACTGTTACTCCCCATCTGTTTCATC
>SBBU01000380.1 GCA_005239585.1 Planctomycetaceae bacterium | reverse complement strand
TTGCTCGCCCAATACTATCTGCCGATACTTTGGTACCCAGACTATGTGGTACTTTAGTTCGTATACTGCATGGCTGGTCCTTCGATATTCCACTCATATAATACCACGGGGCGCCTTCATCCGCACCCCAGAGGGGTGCGGCATTCGGCGACGTTGCAGTAACAGTTCACACCGACGAAAGATGTATCTGATGCCCATTATAAACAGGTAAATATCCCGTTATCGTTCAATCATTTCCGTGTCTCCGTGGCGGGTGAGTAGTTACTTTTAGGGAGGATGTTATGAAGCGCCTTGAACTTTTATCTAAAATCTATCTGCGGATTGACCATCTGTCTAGGAGTCGGTAAATTCACTTGGCTGCAAACTCTTCGAGTTGCTTTACCTGTTCAGAATCCAAAGCATCAACGATTGCAAAGCCCAGTTTCTGATACATATCACGAGGGTCTGACGGAAGTGAAAGATGTTCAATCATAAATCAAGGTTTATGTACATACTCCAAAGGAAATGTTTTGATTTGGTCCCAGTTCTGTTCGATCCAGCGCACCACTTCTACCAGCCCTTCGCCAAGTGCGATTTTAGGGGTCCAGCCAAGCTCTGTGCGTGCACGCGTGGAATCAATCACATAAGCGGCGTCCTGACCCAAGCGCTCACCGACAACCTCGGTACAGGTCTGATAGTCATGGTTCATTAGTTTGCAGATCTGACGTACTACATCGCATACCGCTACTCCTTTATCAGGTGAAAGATGATAAATATTTCCGTGATGGCCTGTTTCCATGGCAGCCAGTTCGCCACGCGAGATATCCCGGATGTGGATGTATGACTTTACTGCAACTCCCCCTCCGTGAAGCAGGATCTTTTTGCCCATCTTGAGGTAAATAACCGATCTTGGAATAATCTTCCACAACTGCTGGTGTGCTCCGTAGACATTGGTGGATCGGATCACTACCAAAGGAAAGTCAAAATTTTTCACGAGTGTAAAAAGAAAAAGATCTGCTGCAGCTTTGGAGGCGGCGTATGGCGTGCTTGGATTCATCGGGGCCGATTCCGTCACCTTTCCTCTGCACGAGCCATAAACCTCCGGTGAAGAAATATGTACATATTTTTTTAGATAATCGCGTCTTCTTAAAGTATTCAACAATTTTGCCAGTGCTACCACATTGGTGTCGAACCACTGCTCAGGGTACTCCCAACTGGGAGCGACCTCGCTCTGTGCCGCAAAATTGACCACATGGGATGGCCTGAAGGAATCCAGGAGTTCGAGGATCTCATTAGAATTTTTGTTTAGATCCATCTGACGGAATCGGAAATTTCCTTGGTTTCGTTGTTTGTAGCGCAAAAACACGGGGCTCTTCTCGGGCGATCGGCTGATTCCGATCACGTCATTTTGTTCGTCCTCCAAAAGCAGATCAACAAAATCACTCCCTGAGAAGGAATTACTGCCAATTACAACAATTTTCCGTGACTGTGACATTTTTGTCCCTATTTTTAAAATGGACCAGTAAAACTGGGGTCAGGTACATCAAGGGGAGTAGTTGGCTCTTCAAGCGACCCTATATCAACCGATTTTCCCAACATGACTTTGGCCGTATTGACAATATGAACTGCTCGAGGATAGAAATGATTTGCCAATGATGGAGAGCTTGGACTGGGCGTATCGGGAAGAGCAACTCGAGACGGGGGAGCCTTTAAAGCATTTAAATGCTCTTCAGCAACGCGTGCTACAATCTCAGCGCCTACCCCAAAAGCCTTCCATCCTGTGTCGGCAACGATTAACCGGCCAGTTTTGCGGATCGATGTAAAAATTGTCTCTTCATCCAATGGGCGCAGGGTTCGAATGTCGATCACCTCAGCATGAATGTTTTCCTGAGCTAGGGACTCCGCTGCCCGGATGGCTTCCAGAGTCATATATGAAGATGCTACAATTGTCAGATCCTTGCCCTCCTTAGCGATCCGCGCCTGTCCTAAGGGAACACGATAGAGATTCTCAGGGACATGCCCAGTTATGTTATGGAGCCAGCGGTGTTCTATGAAAATAACCGGATTGTTGTCTTCGATGCTGGTAATCAGCAATCCCTTGGCATCATAGGGTGTGGCTGGCATGACAACCTTCAATCCCGGGACGTGAGCGAACCAAGATTGCAGGCTTTGTGAATGCTGGGGTCCTTGCCCCCAGCCTCTGCCAACGATCATTCGAATTACTAGGGGCACATTCATCTTGCCGCCAAACATGTAATGCCATTTCGCCGCTTGATTTACGATCTGCTCTATAGCCAGTAGGACAAAATCTACACGCTGATGTGTGATAATCGGCCTCACATCGACTAGCGCCGAACCGATCGCTACCCCAGTCATCCCGTTCTCAGAAGTTGGCATGTCCATAACGCGCATGGCGCCATACTTTTTCTGAAGACCTAAGGTGGTCCCAAAGATGCCCTTTGGATCCGGGACTCCCAATCCCATTATAAAAACTGACGGATCCTTAGCCATACACAAATCTATGGCTTCATTAATGGCCTGGGAAAATTTCAGTTCTCTATTCATAGAGCAAAACTTCAAAAGCGCCGGCACCGGCGCTTTTGCTCTCTGGGCTTTCTACTGTAACCGTTAAGCACCTGCTTTTTATCCAAGTTCATGAAGCATACCTGTGTTCCATGAGCATACCCGGATCAGGAAATGGGCTCTTCTTGGCAAAGAGAACGGCCTCATCTATTTCTGCTGATAAGGTTGTAGTCAACGTATCTATTTCAATTTCGGTGAGGAACCCTTCATTGAGCAGCTGCTCTTTGAGTGTTGATATCGGGCAGTGTTTCTTCCATTCCAAAAACTCGCTTTCCGTACGGTATCCTAAATCATTATCATAGTTTGGACCACAGTGTTCTCTCCAGCGATATGTTTTGAATTCTAGAAAGGTAGGGCCGCCTCCTTGGCGGGTCTTGTTCACCGCACGCCCTGTAAGAGCAGCGACTTGTACTACATCGTTACCGTTTCCCTGCACACTCTCTACCCCGTGACCTTGTGCAAGCCTAAAAACCTCTCGTCCTTCGGGCTGGCGCACGGAGAGTGGAGAATATACGGAATAGAGATTGTTTTCGCATATAAATACCACAGGCAATTTCTTGACTGCAGCAAAATTAATGGCTTCATGGAAAACCCCTTCCTCGGTGGCGCCTTCACCAAAATAGATAGTTGTCACTCGTGGCTCGCCACGCATGACTGAGCCCAACGCTGTTCCCACCGCGATGGGGATCGTACTACCCACAATAGGTGCAGAGCCGAGGTAACCCACAGAGAGATCCACCAGATGCATGGAGCCTCCCTTTCCCATGGAGCATCCTGTCGCTTTACCGTACAGCTCAGCCATCATGGATCTGAGATCTCCGCCCTTGGCAAGATAATGTCCATGAGATCGGTGATTGCTCAGGACATAATCTTCGCGCCTCAGATTTGCTGAGACCCCGACGGCTACAGCCTCTTGCCCGATGCATAGATGAACAGGACAACGTATCTCCTGCTCTGGATAGAGTTCGACAATCTTCTCCTCGACAAGTCGAATACGAAGCATTTCATAAAATAACTTTTTTAATTGTTCTGCTTGCATAATCGAGTCTATTTTAACTGAATATGTTGCATAGTTTTAATGTTATAGTACCGGACATCAGTCATGGAGTTAGGGATTTTCCCAGCTCGGAAAGCGGTCACTAGATCTCGTACTGCATCAGCAATGGTTCTCTTTGGTGTAAATCCCAGTTCACTCCTGATCTTTTCGGATGAGATGTGGTAAGAACGAATATCGTCTGATG